>CALEJY010000236.1 GCA_937898445.1 uncultured Candidatus Melainabacteria bacterium
TATACTTTATGTATTTGTATACATACCTTTATTTATATTTTATTATGCAGACGACAAAATTTACACAGAACGATATAAACGAAGGAATAGAAAATCTTAAAGTAGGAATTTGTAATATAATTAATTCTTTAGCAAATAATAAAATATCTGAATTTACTTTAGAATTTCCATTTCCTACTACAGTAATGTATGAAATGATAATTAAATTTACTAATGGTGTTAAAGTAATTGATTATAATGCAGTAACAATTAAATTAAGAATACATAATTCTGTTAATATTTTAATTACTAAAGTTGGAAATAAGTATCATTTTGAATCTAATTTAATTAATCCTATTAAAGATAATCGAATAGTTAGTGATAAAACGTTTGCTACAAGATTAATTAGATTTCTAGAACAAGTTGAAGTTCAAGATATGATTAGTGAGGAAGAACAAAAATATCTACTTTCTGTAGCTAATAAATTAAGAAATTATCAATACTTAACTAGAACAGAAGAAGAAGATGTTTATTTTAAGAATATAAGATTTCCTAATAAAAATTAAGATATAATCTAATTTATATAATCTAATTCTTTCTACTCTGATATATTAATTTGTAAAATTGATATTTAATTAGTAAATTTATATTTTCGTACTGCGCATAATTAAGAAAGGACAAATATGAAAACATTTTTCAAAATGCTAACAATTTTAATTGTTGCGCTCATTTTTAGTAATGCACAAGCCCAGACCGCAAATCCTAGAGCTACTTATTATTATTGTGGTTCGCATGGAATGGGTTGGGGTGTAGCAGGAGGTGAACGACTAACTCCTCAAAAAGCAAAAGTCGTTAGATACATTGCAGTATCAAGAGATTTAGAAAGAAGAGGATTTAAATTAGGTATGTACGTAAAGGTTACAAGTAAATATTATCCGCACCTAAATGGTGTATGGAAGATAATGGACCGAATGTCTAGCAGAGTACATAATAGTATTGATTTTCTATTACAGAACAAAAGCGATAGAAAGAAAATGACAATGCCAAGACGAGTAGAAATTGAATTATTAACCAGTAGTACGAAATAAACATAATAAGGGGAAGAATGGCTATAGCAGCTATTCTTCCCCTTATTTTTTTACTATTGCGATTTAAAATATGCGTTTGCTGTATCTTTTATTGATCTAGTAAGACCTGTATTATTAAGCAACAAATATTTCCAAGATTTATCTCCAAACAATGATTGCCCTGTCTATTTAACTATCTAAACCGGAGCGGTATAATATGGAGGATTCATATTTTCTCCAAAGAACTATATTACATTAATTGGACCTTTAAACTAATCAAAAGACCTTGAAGAAGACTTATAAAGTATTTCTGTAAAAAAATTTTTTAACATAGGATTATCTTTTGCTGTCTTTTTAAATTCTGTATATTTCGGGCCTAATATTAACTAATAAAGTAAACCCAATAATAACGCAGACAATGCATCACTACTTAATTTATACATATTAGCTTTAACCATTGGATTTCCTTTTATATAAGCAAGTCCAGCCTTTAAACCATCTTCTTTACAAAGACTTATAATAGAACCAATAGAAGGAAATATACCCTATACAATAATAGGTATATCTTTATATACAGGACTACCAGTATCTTCTGTAGTTATATTACCAACTTCATCAAAAAATAGTTTATTACCTTTTTCATCTGTTTCCTATTCAGATGTTAACTATGATACTCCATTTTTCTAAGTTGACATAAAATAATTATTCACAATACCATTCATCCAAGTAGAGAATGAACCAAATAAAAAACCATATGCTCTATGCTCAGCCATAGCTTTTTTACTTGTATCATAAGAACCATATATATTATCGCCCAATGCTCTTATCGCATTAATTTCACGTTTAGAATATGGTTCTGGAAGATTATCGGTCATATTAATTGGCGCATCTAAATGGTCTTCATTATATTTTTTTACTTGAGAAAAATATAAAGCCCTAGCTTTTAAATATTCTTTAGAACCTTTAGCTCCATATTTAAATGCTTTAAATCTTTCATCCTTAGTCCAATCATATTTTAAATTACCGTTTTGATCTAAACTAAAAGCTTCCCATGAACCATCATGCATACATTTAGCTACAAATAAAGTCATACGATTTAAAAAGTCTGGACCTCTTAATGTACTATACATAAATGTTTCTCCATTAAGAATACCACTACGTCCAGTTTTTGCTCTTTCTGCAATACGCCCAATATCTGTATTTGAAATTCTATATTTTAAACAAAGTTTACTTAATAAATTCTAAGCCATTGGGTTTGCTGTAGAATATTTAAATACATATGCATATGCTTTTCTTACATTTTCTGGTTCTATATCAGTATTTAATTTTATAAACGAGCGCATAAAATTTTGTTCAGCACCTTCAAATGTATCACGTAATGAACCAATAATATTACCACCTAAAAGCATGTGTGTTACAATTCTTTTTATTGGAGAAATTACCCCGATTATTTTCTATTCTGTTTTAGACATAATAGAAGTATGAAATACATTTACTTTTAGATAATCTTGCATATATTTAATTTCTTTTTCTACTACTGATTTATTACCATTATAATTCCCTGTAAGGTATAATTGAAGCATTAAAGCTTTGGAACAAACTAATAATTTATTTAATTGAGTTGTTGAAATATGTTTAGCTAAGAAATCAATTAATAAATTTTCAACATTGGTTTCAAAAAATGGAGTACCATATTTTTCAATCCAACGTTTTCTTTCTTGTAATGCACTATTATAATTATTAGTACTTGTTACCATAGTAGTACTAAATGGATTTACTAAATGCATTCTATAAAAGTTTTCTGAATCTCTTGACATCATTTCTCTTTCTTCTTCAGTAATACCTTCAACAAATTCATCAAATGCAGTAGATGCGTCTCTAATTTTTCTTACAAAGTTTTTCATACCAGTTACTATGCCAGCAGCACTTGAGCGTTGTGTTCCTTTAGAAGCTCTTTCAAGTGGAACCCATAGATATTCTGGATGCCTTTTTATATACTCTTTGATTTTAGGATCTTCTGGAGATGTAAATATTGAATTTCCGTTTCTAGAAATACACTATATTTGATAAAGAACTTTCTTTAAAAGAGTTCTTTCTTCAGAATCCAAATCATTACTTTCGTCATATGGATTTTTAAACGACATGGCATCAGAATCAGGATCGTATAAATTACGATATACTGATGCCTAATTACCTATAATCATATTCTAAGCAGAAGTATAATTTTTATATTTATAAAAATCATCAAACATACCTCTAATCTTAGAATCATAATACTTTAAGAATTCTTCTGATACAGTATCATAAGTAATTAATAAATTATTTACTACTGTTCTAATATTTTCATCATCTACTGTTGCAGCAGTAAAGAAATTTAAGTTAATACTACTTAAACTGTTTTTATTTATAGCAGTTTCTCCTCTTAACGTAAGTAATGCATTTACTGACATTACATATAGTGTAGCCAAGTTTTTATTAAATTTACTACTTCCCTCTAATGCTCTAGCTACTTTTTCTGGGTCTCCAAAATCTGGGCGAATTGTTTGAATTTTAGTAATAATATCGGTTAATGCTTGAATCTAAGTTACTTTTGTTTTAGCGTCTTTTAAAGTTTCAAAACCATAACGTTCATATTCTTTAGTTAAACTTAAATTTGCACCATCAGTAACTTTATTATATTCATTGAATATTTCTTCAATTGGGTCTGTAAAAGTAGTATTTAAAAAATTATTATTAATTTTATTATCTGGATTTGCTTCATTAACTATAGAAAGAATTTTCTAGAAATAATTCTTATTAAATTCTCCAATATTAAAAGCTCTATACGCACCATTACCACAAGAACTAACCACTCCAAGTGTTCCTAATATAATATTATCTCCTAATTCTGGCAACATTTCATTAATAAGTTCCATAGTTCTTACAGCTTCAACATTACCATAATCAGATTCAAGATCATTATATTCTGTATCTTGCTTATAAAAGCCTAATATGTTATTTCTATTTCTTCTTATATTAGCGTGCTATTTAATATTAAAATTAGATAGAGTAATTACATCAATAACTCCGTCTTTACTTTTAAAAATTAAAATTCCAGCATCAATTAAATCATCAAGTAATTTCCAATTGTGATTAATTACTTCTTTACCATTTACTTCCTCTTTTGTATAATCTAATAAATATTTACTAAATATACTTTCTAACTATTGAGATATAGTAGCCAAACCTGTAACTTTTTCAAAAGAAAGAAAACCTTTTTCATAAGCATTTTTAACTGCATCTTTTATTTTCTAAACTGTATAACCTTTATTATCATCTAATTTATCAAGATGTTTTGTTATAAGTTCTTTAATTTCTTTATTCTTATTTTTATCAGTTTTTTCTTTAATGTCATACTATTTTCCATCAATAATTACTTCATACATATGATCAAGTTCATTGACTTTCTTAATTATAATTGGTTCTATACCAGTTGGATCTTCAGATGGGGCATATTTAATCCAAGATTCTGCAGTTTGACCCAATCCATCTTCACGGAGATTCATAGTTGGAAATATTAATTTACAATTATCAGTAGCTTTAACTATTACGTTTGAAGAAATAGTAATTGGAGTTGAATTATTTTCTATAAAATAAGATGCATTCTTTACATACTTATGCATAGCAAAACCAGAATCTGATTTACGTGTACTATAATTTATAGTACCATGAACTTTAGCTTTAAGTAGATTACCATTCTATCCATATTGAAGCTATACTGGAATTACGCTTAACTAAATATTTTTTGTATTAACTCCATTATATTCTAATATAGATTTTAAAAAAGCTAACTAATATTTAATACGTTCTTTTTTAACTTGAGGCCATTCATTTGGATTAGAAGCAGTAGTTTTTATAACATATAATCTGATTGTACCATCATCACCAATAGTTATCCAATCAAAGTGTCCATAAATATCTTCTCCACTTGATTTTATTTTAGCTTTTAAATTTACACCTCGTATAGTCTATTTTTCAGAATTTAATTCACCAGTTTCGGATATAAATGTTTTTCTTAATGCATCCTATACTACTGCTAAATTAGGAATTTTTTCTTCAGAAATTCCTTTATTTTTTAATGCACCCTATACTTTAGCTCCATCCTATTCAAATAATATTTTAGAACCAGCAATCATATGAACATATTTTGCATCCTTTTTAATTAATTCATTCTATTGCTTTTCTGTTTTTAAATGCTAATCTATCTATTCATCATTCCAGCCTTTAGCTGCTAATTCCTATTTTACCTTAGCATCATAATTTCCATCTTCATAAGTTGGAACTAGTAAATGATCATTAATATTAAATGCTGAAGAATTAATAAATAACTAAACATTTAAACCACCTTCTGGGGCAGGAGAAGGGTCATTTGGGTCAACGGATTCTACTAATTTAAGATCCTTAACATTATTCTATTTTATTTTATCTATCTAACTTTTTTGTCTATCTTTACTAAATACAATATCAGTAATATCTGAAGCAAGTTCTTTATCCCTTAAATAATTCATTAATTCAGTATAATTACCAAAGTTCTAAAAAACTTCACCATTTAATATAATTGCATAATTACAATAATTCATATTAACAATCCTCCCTTATTCCATTCTTCTAATCTTTATTATATTCACTAATCTATTGATTGATATAATTAGAAATACGTCTAGACTATTGTGTACTACCAAAATCTAAATCTTTTCTTGACATTAATTTAGCTACTTCTTTATTAAATTTATTAAATATGACAGTTAATTTAGAGCCATAAAAACTATTAATATTTTCTATTTTAGTATCAAAAATAGTTTCTGTAATGTTTTTTAATGTTTTATCATTAGTATCAAATACTTCTTTAGTTTCTAAATTAACATTACCACGTATATAATTACTAAACAAATTAGCAAAGACTTCTTCTCTAAGATCCATCTCAGAAATTCCTGGATAAGATTCTTTTATTTTTTTATACATACGTCTTCCTTCATTAGTATTAATTACTAAATTAAGAAGATTTTCATAGTTATTACCTAAGTCTGGATTTGATTTAATCATACCAAGAATTAAGTGTACATGTTCGTGTAATAAATCAGAAGGTCTTGCTATTGTACTATTAACATATACTTTACCATTATAAATAAAAGCTTTATCTATATTCGGATCAAATAAATTACCTCCTATTTCTTTATTTAAACTTTCAATTTCACTTGCATTAATTAATTCAACATCAACATTAAACTAAGATTTTAATACATCAGAAATAGTAGTCATCCAAGTAATCATTGGAGTAGATTTTTTTTTAGTCTATTCCTTTACACTATCGTCTGGAACTGGAATAACTTGATAAACAATATTTTTATTATATTTATATTTTTCATCAAATTCTCTACTTTCAATATAATACTTTTTAGTTTTAGCTTTATCTATTTTATTAGCAATAGTATCCATACTTTTACCATTTCTATTTGAAGTACCTAATTCTTCATTCATTTTATAAATAAATAAAGCTACTTTTTCTGGAGTATTAATCTTCTATAGAATATTTTCTCTATACTTTTTTTGAATACCTACTTCTTTTATATATTCTCTAAATGTCTACATATTAAAGTTTGGATTAGTAACAAACTAATCTTCACCACCTCTAATATCTGTTTTTACATCAACAGGAATATCTATAGATTCTATAATTTGTCCAGGTTGATAAGAAGTTTTACTGATTATTTTTTCGTTAACAAAACTTTGATATACTTTTTTACCATCTATAATTTCAACAGGTCTATATTTAAATTCTATTGCTGAATTACTGATAATAGGTTGTGCTTCTATTCTTTCGGCAATAGCATTATGAGCATCTTCTAATGAATCATATCTTGTTCCAAAAGCCGATGAAAGTAATGTACCTCTTGAGATATAAAATTTATCATTATCTTTATAAACATTATATCCAAGATACTTGCTTACTTTTAATGTATTAATAGTATCCTAAGTAATACCATATTTAGTTTCAATAGGTATTGCCTTAGATTTTAATATAATTCCATTTTCTGTTTCTTTTAAATAACCATATCCAAAATCTGGAACTAATAAACGTTCTAAATAATCTTTACTTTTACCAGATTCTTGCAATTGTCTATAGCCTCTAATGTTTGCATCTTCTAATTCTTTTGGATGTTTTAATTTTAAAGCTTGATATAAATCATTATAAGTAATAAGAATTTTAAAATCACCTAATGTTCTTTTTCTATAATTTAATTCTGTAGAAAATGGATCATCAAATTCTTTAATCTAATTCCAATTTCTTAAATTTCTTACAAATTTTTCTAATATCTAAATGTTAGATACACCATCAGTAGAAGTGTTTCTATAATTCTTTTTATTCTAAAGATAATCAATAATCAAATCTTCAAAATTATCAAAGCCTTTATTCTTTCTAATTTTATTTAAAGGTTTATAATATTCAGAAGATTTATCAATATTTAAACCATAATCTCGGATTTCTTTTCTAATTTTTAAAAATCTTGCTAAACTTTGTAAATCGTATTTATTGTTTTTAAGAATAAATAATTCTTCTCCGTTGTTTTGAACAATTCTCTATTGAATTGTTTTACCTTCTAATTTAAGTTCATCTACTAAAAATATATTAACATTTTCTTCTGGAAAATCAATATCACTATATTGTGACATACCTCTAAGTTCAGCTAATGAATAATTTCCTTGTAAACCATCAAGTCCAACTTTTTCTATATTGGATACTGTAATAGTTCTTTTTTTAATTTCTGATTTTTTTTCTTTTAATAAAGGAATTAATTGTTTGTAAACAAGGTCTTTATTATTTACTAAAGCTGAATATAAATCCGCTTCTTCAATATTGGTAGAGGGCGCTGAACTCTCATAATTCAGCACCACTTTCTTACCATTAATTAATATTATAATGTTACAATCCATTACTTACATATTTTATTTATTTGTGTAATAGTTCCCTCTTTTAAGAACTACTTAAAATAAGATATGATTTTTTCAATATCTTCTTCTGAAGCATTTGTTTCTAAACTTTGTTTTATAGTATTAATTATATTTTCAAAGTAATCAGAATACTTGCTTCCTAATACAAAATATCTTCTTATATTATTTACTCTTTCAAATAAATCATTTTCAGATTCACCTGGTTCTTGTATAATAAATGATTCATCATTCTTACCTTTCATTACAATAACAGGAATAGAATTAGATTCCAGTTTAATAATACAAGGATCTTGATTACCAGAAGTACTTCGTACAATTCTTGCTGAATCTATTAAAACGTCTTGATAATTAAAGTAAAGAGGAATTTGATTTGATTCTAATTTTACATCTTTAGTTCCTTCTAATATTGGCACTCCATACCAATCTAAATTAGCTTCATAATCAAAGAAATTACGAAGCATAGGGATATCTCTTAAATAAGAATTAAATAAACTAGTAATTCTATTCTTGCCATATTGGTTTCTATTTATAATAATATTATAAAGAACAAAAGCATCAGCTAATGTCATATTGTCAGTTATATAAATCTTATTTAAATCTCCAATTCCTTTTTTATAATTCTAGAATTTTTTCTAAGATTCAGAACTATCTTCAATTGTCTACATATTTAAAGATACTTTATAGAATGGAATGTCTTTTTCTATTGCTTTAATTAAAGCAGCAATAAATGGATTCTATGATAACCCTTTTACTTGTTCAGTAATAATATTTCCATCTTTATCTACTTTAGTAACTTTACCCTATTTTAATTCGGGAATAATCTTATTTTCAAATATATATTTGAAAGAACCAATATTTGCTTTAGAATTTAAATTTAGTAAACCATCTTTTTCAAATGTATTTACTCTACCATTAATATCCAAATATTTAGTTCCTTTAGAAACAGGGAAAGAAATATTTTTACTTAAGATAAAATTATTGCAAATAATTTTATCAATAGATGTTAACACCCTAGCTTGGTATTGTTCTGGAATATAACTAAACTACTAAGACATTTCTGAATATACTACATCGAATGCTTTTGATTTAAATGAAATATTATCATCTACTTCAAGTACGGTAGAAAATAATTTTCTAATTGCATCAAACTAAGGTATCTTAGTAAATGCATCAAATACATTTACACACTTCTTTACTAGGTCGTATTCTCTAGCAATTTTTTCTCTGTAGTCTTCATCTATAGTCCAACGTTTAACATCTAAATCTTTAATATTATTAATAGCTTCTAATTCTGAAGTTGTTTTACTTGAATCTTTTAAAGCATTCTTTTTAGCAGTAGCTAATATATTCTTCAACTGTATTACTTTTGCTTGTAAGTCAACTTTATTAGTAGGTATTCCCTAATTAAATCCATAAAGTCTACCAAGATTACTAAATTCATTAGCTGCTTGTAACACATTTAAGAATTCATTACAATCTGCTTGTAATTCTGCTTTATCCATAGTAGTTAAACCTAATCTTTCTTTTAATGCCTATGTTTGAAAATTATACAATGAAATAGGTTTTCCATCTTCATCATATAATTTAGTTTCACTTCTTGCTTGTTTAACTGCATTTTCTAATGTAATTTGTTCCTAACCAGAATATATATTTTCTTCTGTTAATTCGTAAACGAATCTAGCAACAGGAGATGTCATAAATGATACAATATCGTTAATATTATATCCCATTGTAATTAAGAATAAATACATTTTAGCAAGCTTAGATCCACAATTAATCTAACCTAATATAAGCTCTTTTGCATTCAATTTTATTATTCTCATACTTTCATATAAGTTTAGACTATATCTTAATTCAATATATTTTGAATTCTCAGCACTTCGGATTTTTAAATCCTATTTTATTAAAATAGTCGTTGCACCATTGTATGGCTCAGAGATTACCCCAACCTTAAATCTTATTACTATAGTAAGGTAATTACTCTTACAAGTAATTTAAGTTTTTAACAGGGCTTTTCCTGAATTCACTGAGTATTTTATCCAACTGACTCTGCTTTATATATTTATTTTGGATCAGTTGCTGCAGAAAGCACCTAACTTATCATTAAGTCAACCTATAGGTTTCCTGTACTTCGTTTAGAGAAACTTTCAGCTATTTTTGGATCTACTCCTTCAAAATTCATCTAAGGTAATCCATTAAGTGTTAATGTTTTTGGATTATTCTTTGCTCTACCAGCAATTCTCTAAGTAGTAAAAGCAAATGTAGCATGTTCTATATTCTAAGTTCTTATAGCATCGTTTAAATAGTAATGCCAAAGGAATGATGCCTTTTCTGCATTAGCTGCAATACCAATCACATTCTTACCAACCATGTTAATATACTACATTGTAAATTTAGTAATTGGATCTAATAAAGTAAGTTTAGAATTTTCTTCAGCTCCATTACCATATTTATTAGAAGCATTTCTAATTACATCCATATCAATTGGAGAATATGCAGTAATCATATTTCTTAAACTTTGAATAGTATTCTAAATATGAGAAGAAATAAAATTCTTACTTATTTCCTATGAAAGTTTTGCAGGAATTTCTGTCTATTCGTGAGTTATTAAATTCTATAATACTTTATTTCCATACTTATTATGATATGAAACATTTATATTATTTTTACCACCATGCTCATAAGGTTTAACTTTATACAATTTGTTTAAAAGATTAGCATAAAGTTCTATTCTTTTTGCTTTTAATTTATTATTTTCTGGATCTTTCTTTATTAGATTATCGACCTTTTCTATATTATTTACGTCAATATTAATATCTACAATATTATTTAATGATTCTAATAAAGTTGGATCAGTATTACTGCTAGTTAAACTAGCTCTAAGTTTAGCTTCATTACTAATAAAATTATATACTAAATGCTTTGGTTGAGGTAATTTTTCAGAAGCTTCTAATGTTTCAATAGAAGAAATATCAAATAAATTACTCCAACCTATATAACGCCCATTATCATCAAAACTTAAACCCATGATATATGCTTTATCAATATCCGATTTATCTCATGTCTTTCAACACAAGTCCGACTATATCATCATTATATTAAAATATAATGTCTCGCACTTCGGAACCTGACTCCTGCAATTTTATAAATTCTTCCTTAGTTAAATCCTTTCTTATTTTATATAGAAAAGATGGAACTTGCTCTATATATGGTTTTACTATTTTAATAAACTTTTCGCAATCTAGTTCAGAACTAGACGCTATAGAATAAGTACCTTTTCCTTCTTTAAAAGGTCTGAAGTGTATACCCCATACTTCATCAAAGTAACTTATTATTGTTTTAATAGTGGTTTCATCAACACATGTAGCTATCTTAATAGTGTGTTGAATAGAGCTTCTTTGCTTTGATGTGTTAACATTAATACATCCATCGTCCATATACCAGATGGCTAAACCTAGAGGATTTAACCATTCTAATAGTTTTCTAGTAATAGTTTTCTTTGGAACGTAAACAGACCTACGCAGTGCTTTTATAGTTGGGATAAGAGACATCTGTGAGTACAACACTTCTTTTCCAGTATTATATCCGCACTTGGATATATATTCTTTTACCCCATTATTCTTAATTCCATAAGTGTTTAATAAGTTAACTTTCCACTCTAAATACTCTCTCTGCAGGGTAGAATGAGATAGTTTAAACACATAATTACTAGATATAGTTCCATCTCCTATTAGAAGAGCTATTAATAGACTCTTCTGTTCCTTACTAAGTCGAATAAATTTTCTTTTTGTCATACCTCGTTTAATAAAGTTAGTTTATTTAAACGAAGGTTCCTACTCCCTCTCGGGATAGTCTGTGAACCTTCATCCTTATAAATATACAAGAAATTTTGTCAATTAACAAGTCCTTCCTGTAAATATTTATCTAGGACGCTTGGCTGCGGATTGTCCAATCCTACATGCTTTTTACTATGTCAGCAATAGTTAGTTGCTGCCTTTAGATGTATTCCTACTCTAAATTAGTACATATAGGCTCTAAGAAGTTCCCCGCAATTTACGAGATTTAAAGACTACAACTCTGTTTATAGTCTGAACCCTGTAACCATGTCTACCATGCAGTTACAAAACATTGTCCAGTTTTTACTCCAGTATAACCTACAGTTTTCATTTTCATAAACGATTGTAGTGTTTGTGCTGGAATACGAGAAGCTGTAACGTATAATGATTTAAGAAATGATGTATATAAATTAGTCTATAATGAATCTTGATAATTATTTAATGCATCTTCTAACCCTTTAATATTAAATTTATCTTTTTCTATTTTAGCTTTTTTAAATAAAGGAATTACATTGTTTATATAATCATATAAATTTTTATCATACTTTATATTATTAGCAAAAGAAGTAAGTGCTTTCTAAACAGATTTACCAGATTGTAAAGTCATTTTTCTATTAAACTAAACTCCGCTATAAATATCAGCTTTATATATTTTAGATAATATTGTCCCAATAGCCTTATCAATTTCTTGCTCGAATCGCTAATTCTAAGTTAATACTTTTACTTTTTCTTCTCCCTTGTCATAATAAGTTTGAGTTAAATCTTCTTGAGTAAAATTTCTTTTTTCTAAAACTCTTCTAAGATTTGTTCTATTTATATTATAAAGATTATATCCTATTTGTGTATCTCCATTCTATGTTTCTGTAACTTTATGTTTAGAAATAAATTCAATATATTCTAACACTCGTCCATCATCTACTCTGAAGTTCTTTTGATTTTTAACTGGAACTCCATTCTACATAAATTTATTAGTTTCTTTATTATAAGTTACATCGTTGTTTACTATTTCTCTACCTATTTCAAATAAAGGAATATTATCATTCGTAACGAAATATACTCTATTTACAATTTCTGGAGAATCAGGAGATATATCATTATACTATGTTTTATATTTACGTTTACTTATATTACTCCACTCTCTATAAAAAGATTCACAATTTTCATTATTTTTCTATAATGGTTTTAATGTAATATACAAATGCTCTCCGTTTCTTTTAGTAAACGTAATATCATAATTTTCTGAATCTAAAGTAGATTTTGGAATCTAGAAATAATCCTTTCCTTCTTTCATAATATCTACTAATGAATCTCCCTCAGATATACCAAATTTAGATGTATATAAGTTAGACATTATAATTTCAGCAGAATCATTTTTTAAATTATGAACTTTATATTTTTCTTTATTTTCAGCTGTAAATATCCCTTCTTCAACTTCTTTAAAGGCTTGGTCAATATCATATTTTGCACGAATTTCTTTTATTCTTGCTTCTAGTGTATCATCATCTAAATTCTATTTAGATAATTGATGTATTTCTTTAATTTGACCTTTAACTCTCCAGTGATTAAATATATTTGTATGATGAGTTACTTTATTTTCATCAACATAATCCCATTCTATTCTTACAGGAGCTAGATTCCTAGGAACTGTTATATCTTTCTAAAAAGAGATTTGAATATCATTATTATATACTGGAATTTTTATTCTTCTATTAGTAGCCTTGTTTATAACATCCCTCTTTTCTACTTCTGTAAATCCGAGTTTTGCAAATCTTCCTATACCATGAATACCACCTTTAGTTAGTTCTCCATAAGTTGATAATTTATGATTTTCAGGGATTATTAAAGCACAAGCTTTAAATAGTTTTTCTTTCTATTCTGGGGTAAAAATATTTTCTCCACCTTTTGGCTTAAAATGAATAGCCCAACTATCTACTTCTTTATTTGTAAAAGGATCAATATCATGAACTAATTCAAAATAACTATCTGGATCTCCTAAAGAAACACGATATGTATTATTAACTTTAGTTTCATCACCTTTCCAAGGTTTCTTAACTTCGGTTACTGTTACTCCAAATAACTTTTTTGCTAAATAAATTCTTGGATTTTCGGTAAAGTTATAATAATCATCAACCCCATTTAAAGAAATATGTAGATTTGTTTCCTAACCTAATATATTTATTTTACATAGTATATTATCAGTGGGAATAAATACATCTGGACTTTTATATGATTTTTGTTTCTACTGTAAAGAATTTAAATGTTGTTTTACAATATCTCTATTAGCTTTAGTAATGTCTAATTCTTTAGAAGAAAATCCTTCTTCTTGAGCTTCCTTTAATACATCCTCAAACTAATAAGTTTTATATCCGTTTTCAGAAGGTATATCATAGATCATAGACATATCATAAGAAGGAACCATTACTGTACCTAAACCAGGGTATTGTCTCTTAATAGATTTTTTGTTTATATTAGAAACAAACTAACTAAGAATATTACTATAAATATTTGGATCACTAAATGGAATCTTTATTTTATCTTCTTCGTGATTAATGTTTAGATTAAAATCATCTTTTAAAGACTTAACTATTGATTCAGCTAATCCTATATTATTCTTACCAGATTTAATATTATTTATAATAATTCTACCAACGGCTTCATATAAATCAGAAATATTATTATTTTTTCTAAATTCTTCAATTGCATTTAATTCAATATCAGATAAATCTAATGCAATCTAACCAAGTTGTTCATAAATTTGTTTAACGTAATCGTGATAAAAGCCATTAGCATCAAGAGAACTAATAACCTAACTAAACTCAGTCATTTTAGCTTCATCAGCAGTATGATCTGAATCCTACTGAATACCATACATATTAGATTTTACTTTAACAAAACTAAATTCTTCATCATCATACCAAGTATTTCTTTTATTAATATTTCCTGCTCCTTCCTTAACAGCACTATCATTTACTAATTTATGAATCATTGCTTGTTTTAATGGCTATTGATATTTACCAGATTCTGTTTTATTTGCAACAGCGTTTACATATTTAGTTACTGCCATTAATGAATTCTCAGAATATACAAACGTGTTCCCATCAAATGATTGAGACCAGATTCCACCTAATGATGAATGTAATTCAAATAATGAATCAATAGTATGTAAATTCTATTTCTGTTTCTAATTTGGATTTAATATTTTATCACTATATATATGATCACCATTCTCATTAAAGTAATGATATACTTTTACTTCATCTCCAACATCATTACCAAATATATCAACTTCTACTTCTACTGTATAATAGTCATTATTTTTAGCTCTACCAAAATCTCGAATTTCATAAGTACTATCACCTTTTTTATAGTATAATTTATTATTAGGTTTTATATCCTATTCAAGAATATCGGTTTGAAAATCTATTTGATGATCGCTTTTATATTCACAACCGTTAATTAAATCAACTTTTCCAAATCTCCAATTACCATTAGAATCATGCCATCTTTTATGATGCATCTTTTTAAATACATTATAAAGATCCACGCCATGTCCGTCTTCATTTAAATTATTACCAATGGATTCACGCATCCATTTGTTGGTTATTGCAGCAGTTGCATATTTAAATAAAGTAGATGTTCCATATCTACTATTAAAATCATGAAGAATTGGTTTCTTAATTGTGCCAACCTCATTGCAACCTAATGACATATTTTCTAGATTAGACATAATAGGACTTTCAAGAGCAGAACCGTCGTGTGCTTCTATAGACTTCTAATCTCCAGAAAAATTAAATACAGGTGCTTTAATATCTTCTATATATGTAACGTTTATACTTTCTGGAATACCTTGTAAACTTGGTTCAATTTTAGTCATAGTACCAGACATAATTACATTACGTTTAAACTATGCATTTTCACCAAGATTTTCCATTAAATATATCTAATTATCATATACAGATTTTATAGAATTTAGTACTTTCTAATAATCATCATCAATACTATAATTTTGATTTAATTTAATTTGTTTACTTAAATCATAAAAACTAAGATTATTAGTATCTCCAAAAATCTACGACAATGTTTTACTAATAAACTCTTCAGATAATCCCTATTTTTTAGCAGTTTTTACAATCTAATTTCTAAGATTTAATTTAGATAAAGCTTTTATTCTATGATTTATCTCAGAACCAGTAGTCTAAAATCTTAAATTATTTCCAATAACGTTATCAATATAAAAAAATCCATTTAATGCTGGATTGAGTTCTATATCATCATCTAGATTTATGTTTTGATATAATATATTTTCTTTATGCAATTTTCCATCTTCTCCAATAATTGTTCGTTTTGCAAGAACCATATAAGTATTAGTACCTACAGATTCAGTCCATTCATCTGTACTTGCTCCAAATTTTTTAATTACACTATAGATAGAATCATTCATTGGGAAAGCTACTCTTTGCTAAATTAAAGTACGTAAGAATTTTTTCTTTTCGTAATTTAATCTTTCATTAAGAGTTATTTCATCGGCATATAATTCTTTTGAGAAATGATAGAGTAATTCATTAATAGTTAATTTACCTCCAGATATCTTTCTATAATGTAAATCACTATATAAAACTAAATCATCATTAAACTATTTATTATGGTCTTTTACTAATTTAAGTAATTCGTCTTCAGTAATAGTTTGTAATTTTTCAGCAACATCTTCTATTGTTTTAACTTCAGGTAATATTTTTTTGTAATCTTCAACTATATTATTTAAAACCTACTTATAATAAGCTCCAATAGTATCCATCATCTATTTAGTCATAAAATTATTAAAATTATTACTACTATAAATTGAATCAGGAAATATATCACTAAGTCTTATTTTATTCATTATAAACTTAGTTTTGTCTGACTAGGTTGTACTCTATGTATAAATAAATCCTTGATTAATTGGAATAAAGAATTTACTCATAATAGCATCTTGATATAATTCTGCTTTAGTGAAATTCTTAACTTGTTTAATTTTAAAATCACTGGTTTTTATTTCTGAATTTATAGTTACCTATTCTATAGTTGTTGGATACTTTGAAAATAATAATCTACCTGTAGCTTGATTATTAGATTCTTTTATTTGCCTACTTATTTCGGCACTTAAAAACGTAGGACTATAATTAGGAATATGATTAAAAGAAAAATCACTAATTACAGCTTTAGATGTATCTCTTTCAAGTAATGCTCTTGTTTTGGCTAACTATTTAATCCATATTTCATTACCCTAAATTACATATAACTAATCTCCATTATAATAAGTTTTAAAATATTCTCTTTTATTCGTTTCTGCATCTTTAGCAAATGTGTCAGTTACAAATTTAACAAGATTAAAACTATTATATTCTTTATTTTCTACAGCCTTTCTAAAATCTTTATAAATGTTTAAAGATTTTAAGTTACGTGCTGCAGCTAAAAATATATTTTTATAAAAGCTAGTATTATATTTTTGAGAAATTAAAAATTCGTTTAAACCTTGAATATTTTTACTAAATTGTGTTTGAAACATATTATCTATGAATACTAATGTATCCATAAATTTCTATTCTTCAGAAGATAAATTTTCTTGAGCTATTAAAGCTACACGGTTATCTAATGTATTATTTGGAACATGTGGTAAATTAATTTTAAAATCGTCTTGATTCATACTTTTAGAAAGTATGTTTTTACCATTTTTTTCAATAATAATAAAAATACTATTTCCGTTAATATTTATTTGATAATCTTTATTATTACTTCCTATTTTTGATGGATAAACATCTATAATAGATGTATCCATTGTATATATATTTTCATTAACTGACTAAATTACTTCAAACTTTCTACTATCAATTGAATATTTTTCTTTAACTTTAGTATCATAATTTTTAGATTCTGGATTATATGCAGTCTAAAGATAATTTAAAGATGTATTAGAATTAATAACCCCTTTTAAAGTTTGAATTAAATTATATCTTGATTTAAATCCTTTTTCTTTAAGATAATTCTATTCTATTTTATTCCAAGATTTTTTATTATCTGGATCAAATACAATTCTATAAACAGAATAAAGTACATTAATATCATTACCATCAAATTCCAATGTACTCATTTCTCGTATTACGCTTAATCCTCCACTTTTAAAAAACTTTTTAAAAATTGTCTAAATAGAATTATCAAAGTCAGAATTTAAATTTATAATTGCATTTCGTAAATCAACATCTGAAATTTGATTTGCTAACGATTTTAATTTAGTAAAAGTACCAACAAAATCTTTTACACTAAGTTTACCAAATTCTTCATGCTTTCCAAAATAATCATATAAAGGAATTCGTTCTATTAAAAACTAAGAAAATTTAGACATTGTTTTTACAGCATCTGGATTTTCATCACCCCACGTTTTAATAGCATTACTATTGCCTATAGATAATGAATATTTATATTCATAGTTAGAAAACCCAAAATCATCTTCAACTTGTATAATTGGATTTACCTAATTTTTAATATCAATAAATTTATCTAATGAAGTTTTAAGAATAGTATCAAAATAGTCTAAATTTACAAAAGCACTAACCGCTCTATATAAATCTCTTTCCTTTGATGTAACTCCATCTAATTCTGAATTCCATCCTTTTTCAATATTGTTTAAAAAAGTACCATCATGCTTTAGTTTAGCAATAATGTTATACATTGCTGTAAATACATTATAATAACCTGTGGATTTTCTTTTAAGTTCATCATTTACTTCTGATTCTATATATAATATTTTAGGAAATAATTTATCATTTATACGTTCATCAGAAAAATAATTTTCAATTAAGAAATTTCTTACTATTTGATATTGCTTTTCTTGATAATCAATTATATTAGAATTGAATGTATAATCATTATCAATTATCTCTCCTGTTTCTGGATTTATAATAGATAATGTCATCATTTCATCTTGAAATTTAGTTTGGCGTAAATAATCTATTGCTGGATTAGTTGTACCAAATACGTCAGATATCATATCTTTATATCTTATTTTCTAAACTTCTTCTTCACTTATAAGGTCAGTTCCTTTTATAACTGCAGAAATAGATTTTTCTAAATCAGAAGGAGGTGTATTCTCTAACAGTTTAGATTTTACTTTATCTAAAATTTTTTCTTTATCGTCATCTTCTATATTATTATTCTTTTCTAATCTTTCTTCAATCTAACTTATTAATTCATTTACATTCTTTAAATACTAATCTTGATTTAAAGAATTATCTAGACTAGTACTGAAGTCTTTTGACTCCAGTACTTTCTAGATTTCTTCTGAAACGAAGTTAGGAACATCCTGTACATTTTCTTCAGGCTTTATATCTTGGATGAAATATAAAGATCCAGAATCTTCGTTTTTTGAATAATTACTTTTCTTACATTTTTTTGCCATTGAATATTATTATTTTAAGAAACAACTATCACTAGAATTATTAAATTCATCTAATTGTTCATATAATGATTTTAGATAGTTTTCTTTACTTTCGTCCGAATCATCTATCTTACTTTCCAATTTAGTTTGTATTGCTTTTATTATAGCTTTAGCACTATTTTTAGATAAAGCCTAATTTGGATTTCTTACTAAATTATTAATTCGTTTATCATTTAATTCGGATAAAACTTCTTTAATTATTGGAGTATTAGCAAAATCTCCAATTGTTTTAATTTCATTAATTGGTTTTGATTCTTCTTCTATATTAGATATTTTAGTTTCTTGAGCTTTTTGTTCTTGAGTAGGATTAAGAATTTTTGCGGTATATTGTTTACTTTTTACAAAATTTGTATTCTCTCCATCAATTAATTTTATGGAAAGATTACCAGAATTTTGATATTGAAGATTATATACATTTCCATTATCGAAAGTAATTTGTAAACCTTTACCTGTTTTCTTAATTTTACTTATATTTTGTTCTCCATAACCATCAAATAAATTTTTTAATGTATAAATAAATCCATTATCGTCTATTTTTATAGGAGTTCTATCTATGTCTTCTATAGATTTTATCTTCTATAACATTTTAAATTTATTTTTATTAAAACGATTCTATAATGATTTAATATATTCTTCTTTAGAACTACTATCTTCAAGTCCTTCAGTAAAAGCTTCTCCAAGTTTTTCTGTCATTTCGTTATGAAGTTTTATAACTTCGTCTATTTGATTTAATGCTGGTTTTGAAGATTTAGTTTCTTTTTTAACCTTTTTTTTAGCTGTCTCTGGATTAAATTCATTTATATTTATTTTAAAATAACTTCCAGATGCAACCATATCAGTTTTAAAGAAATTAGATTTAGTAGCTGAATAATCAGAAATATTATCATCTGATTTATTCTTTCTTTCAATTAATACAGGATCTGAGAATATACCGTATTTAAATTCTGCAAAAGATGCTCTAATAAATGGTTGTTCAAAATCATTTTCTTTTTCAATAGATACTACACCATGAAACATTAAATTAAATAAATCTTCAATTACTGTTCCAATGTTTTCATCGTTTGGTGCACCATCTTGATCAATTTGCTTTAGTATGTCTTCATATTCAATTCTAAATGATTCATCATTACCATTTGTATCACTCTTATAATTTATTACATAAGGTGTAGTTTCTTTATCTGGATTATTATCTTTATTTAAAAATACATTTAATCCTAATTCATAATTAGAACCAATATTAAGATAATGCGCAGCTTTTATTAAAAGAATAGGCATTGCTTCTAACTTAGATAATTTATCTACAGTTATTTGTCCAGAGTCTT
>CALEJY010000237.1 GCA_937898445.1 uncultured Candidatus Melainabacteria bacterium
AACCTAATTCTGATTGGATTTTGTCGTTGCAAATTGCATAGCGTTTGTCGTGACCTAATCTGTCTTGAACATATTTTATAGAACTTTCATCTTTACCCATCGCATCAAGGATTAAGTGAGTGATTTCCATATTAGTTTTTTCATTATGTCCGCCAATATTGTAAACCTCTCCGATTTTTCCCTTGTGAAGTACAGTATCAATTGCTGAACAATGGTCATATACATATAACCAATCTCTTACGTTCAAACCATCACCATATACAGGAACTTTTTCCCCCTTCAATAGTTGAGAAATAAAGAATGGAATAAGTTTTTCAGGATATTGGTAAGGTCCGTAGTTGTTTGAACATCTTGTGTTTAATGTTGGCATACCGTATGTTTCGTGATAAGCTCTTACAAGCATATCTGCACTTGCTTTACTTGCTGAATACGGGCTGTTTGGGGCAAGCGGAGTTGTTTCCATAAAATAGCCTGTTTTACCTAATGTTCCGTAAACTTCGTCGGTTGAAACTTGTAAATATTTTTCTGTTTTAAACTCTTTTGCAGCTTGTAATAAGTTTAAAGTACCTTGAACATTTGTTTCTACAAAGATTTCAGGGTGCTTGATAGAATTGTCAACATGAGATTCTGCGGCAAAGTTTACGATTGCATCAACTTGTTCAACCAATTGAGGAACTAGTTTTTTATCACAAATATTTCCGTGTACAAACTTGTAATTTGGATTGTCTTTAACATCATCAAGATTTTCCAAATTTCCGCAATATGTTAAAGCATCTAAGTTTATAATTTTGTAGTCAGGGTGAGTTTTTAGCATGTGTCTGACAAAACAACTTCCGATAAATCCGGCTCCACCTGTTACTAATATTGTTGTCATTTTTACTCCTTTTATCCTATTGCTTTCTTAACTTCTGCCAATGTCGGTTGAACTTTATCTTTTTCAGACAAAATCGGGTCAAAATCAATTTCCCAGTCAATATTTATATCTTTGTCGTTCCACAAAACCCCTCTATCAGCTTGCGGTGCGTATTCTCCACTAGCTTTGTAAAGTAATTCTGCCTCATCTGAAAGAACAACAAATCCGTGCGCAAAACCTTCAGGAATAAACAACATGTGCTTGTTTTCTTCTGACAATTCAACTTTTACATATTGTCCGAATGTTTCTGAACCTTCTCTGATATCAACTGCAATATCATAAATTCTGCCACGACCGCATCTTACCAATTTTGCTTGACCGTAAGGAGCTTCTTGATAATGTAAGCCTCTTAATACGTGTGCGCAAGATTTTGAATGGTTGTCTTGATTAAATTCAACATCAATTCCGTTTGCAACAAAATCTGATTTTTTATATGTTTCCATAAAAAATCCTCTGTTGTCGCCGAAAACTTTTGGTTTTACTAAAATTACATCTTTTATCTTTTGTCTTTCAAATTCAAACGGCATAATTTTCCCTCTTTCAATAAATTAATTAAATTATACAATAAATTCTCAAATTAACAAAGCGGGTAATAGTTTTTTACATAAAACTATACAATAATTAAAACCCGAAAGGGGATTTACGATGAAAAAGCTCGCTAAACTATTTGCTATTTCGCTCAATTTACTGTTACTTACTCAATCTATGGGGGTTGCGATGGAAAATAAAATTAAATTTGATAAAGAAACTTACTATCTTTCTAATCCTGATAGTAAAAATCAATGCTACAGCTATTATTTAAAAGACGAAAATATTGAAAATTGGCATACAAAAATTATTCTTGAAAGTCTTCCTGATTTTACTAACGAAACAGAGGCAGCGGCTGAGTTTGCACATAAAATTCAGGAAGAAACTAAAGGTGCATCTGTTCTTTTGTATCCTGATGCTGCAATGACGGCTTATATAAATTTCCCGCCTACAAAAGATTATTATGAGTATAATACAGTGATTTTTAAACAGGCAAAAACTCAAGGATTAGAAAAATTTGGGTTTGCCAAAAGGTTTTATTCAGCTGAGCTTGGCGGACAAGAAAACGCAAGAAAAGCCGCAATAGAATTTGCAGAAAAACATAATAAAAAATATATGGAAATGCTTAATAAAGAAGCAAAACAGTTGAAATAATTATTTAGCTTTTTTGTCTAAATAATCTTTGAAAGTTTTTACATTAACCTTGTAACCGCAACCATCGTGGAGTTTTGCGTTATAAAAAATTCTTTTTTGCGGATATTTTCTACACATTGGCAACCTGTGTTTGTAATCCGAACATAAACCTTCCGGTGTGACTAATTTGCATGCAAAAATCAGATTACCTTCTTCGTCTTTTCCTTTTATGTAAAATCTTTTGTAGGCAGGAAAAAGAAATTGCATTATTTTGAACTCTTTTTCTGTATAAGTGTCGTAGCTGTACATATAGTTGCAACATTTTCCACATTTTTTGCACTCACCGGTAATTTTGTAACTAACCCTTTCCGGCACAAAATACGACCTGATTTCATTAATTATTACAAAAAGAAAATCGAACATGATATATATTATAGACTAAAAAATGAGATTTGCATGTGAGAAAAATATCTCAATACAAATCTCATTTTAGAATTATAAATTAATGAATTAACCGATTACAGGTGCTACAAAAGTTCTTGTTGCAAGATCTTTATCAAGCATTAATAGAGCTTTTTTGTCGTCGCCGATTAGTCTTAATGTTGCAAGAACATTTCCAACATTATCTTCTTCTTCAACTTGTTCTTTCAAATACCAGTTCAAGAATGAAATTGCTGCACGATCTTTAGTTTCTTCTGCAACATCCATCAATTTGTTAATCAATGATGTAACTAGTTCTTCGTGTGTCAAAATGTGTTCAAAAACTTCTAATGGAGAACTCCAATCAATTTCAGGTTTTTCAATTGCATCAAGTTCAACTTTGCCACCTCTTTGGTTCAAATAATCAAACATACCCATAGCATGAGCGTGTTCTTCTTGAACTTGTACTGTCATCCAGTTTACAAAACCTTTTAGATTTAATCTTTCAAAATATGCTTGCATTGAAAGATACAAATATTCTGAATACAATTCTCTGTTAATTTGGTAATTAAAAGCTTTTTCTAGTTTTTCGTTAATCATATTTCTCTCCTTAATTCACAATAAAAACTAATTTTTACACATAAAGTTTAGCATTAAAATATTTTTAATAAACATTTATTAACAAAATTTTTATTATTAGGCAATTTTGAATGTTCATATTACTTACACAAGATATGATGAAAGTTAGTGCGCAAAACAATTTTATTTATTCTAATTACACCAAAAATTATGCTCAAAATTCTGTCAAAGCGAAATCTCCATCTTTTTGCGGAGCGCAACGTTTAACACACATGAATATAGGAATGATGGGCGAAGG
Organism: uncultured Candidatus Melainabacteria bacterium; assembly: GCA_937898445.1. GTDB lineage: Bacteria > Cyanobacteriota > Vampirovibrionia > Gastranaerophilales > Gastranaerophilaceae > Stercorousia. Next base: position 3,372 of record CALEJY010000237.1, read on the forward strand.
TTTTATTGGAAATGTTCTTTTGAAAAATGTCACAAAAGGAACTGACGAGCTGGTAAATGTTTTCAAGCATTTTGATTGCGGAAATGAAAAATATTTTCTAAAAAACAATGACGGCGGTACAATTGGTGAAATTATGCTCAAAATCAATAAGTACTTTGATTATAACAAATTTATTTACAAAGATGATCCAAGCCACGTATTTGTTGATAAATTAAGAAATTATTCCAACCCGAATACTCCATTTTGGAATAAAGAAACTGATTTTTATGAAGGAACAGGCACAAGATTGTTGCAAATTGCGCAAAGAAGAAGTGATGAGGCGCAATGTGTCGGAAATATAAAACTTGTTCCAATGCCTGAATCAAGAAGATACTATACAGATAAAATCGGGATGATAAAAGATCCGACAAATCCTTACGGTTCAGCGTTTATTCTTCCTCCTGATAAAAAAGAGCCTTTATCCAAAATGTATGGTGGATTGTAATTTTTATTGCCGTTTTGTCTAATGAAAAAATTAGTTGATTTATTTATAAATTTATTATGAATTGTGTAAATAAATTGCTATCAGTGTTAGATGAAAAAACTGAATTAAAATTAGATGAATTTAGCCAATATATTGCTTTTCACGGGATTGGTAAAAGTTATAACAAGCGTTGGCTTGCCAATATTGTTCCTGCGGATTTACTCAAACTCTCTGTAAAAAAATGTATAGAAATTATTGTGACTTTGTCAGAGAGTGGAATTTTTTATAAAGATTTTCCTGACTTCATAAAAACTCCTAATTATGGGGATAAATGGGGAAGGTTAGCAAATTATATTGAGATAAATAATAGAGCGATTGCGACGATGGATAATGGATGTACATGTAACGGGATTTTGAGTTGCATAAAACTTTTGCCTGCAATTCCGCCATCTGCCAAGAGTTTTGCAAACTGTATTATTTTGTCACAAATTTGGCAAAATATTTATGGAGATGCTTACGAAAAAGGAGCATTTGAAGAAAATTCTTTGTACGGGATTAGGCTAAACACGAATTATAGTGACAATGTTATAGATTATTCAATTGCTGATAAAATTTCACCGGTTGAACAATTGAAAGCTTTTGTTGATTTGGCGCATTTTAGGGGCATTAAAGTCGGGTTCAGGCATGTGATTTCTGCTGATCAAATGAAGGTTGCAAGAGAATATAAGGATGATGAAACCTTTAATTGGGGAAATTCTGAACATGTTGAAATCTATATAAATGAATGTGTAAAACTGATGAATATTGGTTTTGAATGTATGTTTATTGATTCTGCCAAACATATTGGCGGTTATGATATGGAAAATTATACAGGCGTAGGAGCTTTGCCGAATTACCATCAAATGCAATATATTTTGCACGAAATCCGTTCTCGTTCTAAAAAGACTAATATTAGTTTTGTCGGCGAAAAAAGTTCTGATGATTTTGCACGATATAAAAATATGGGCTTGAATGCCGGAACTGATTTTATTACGGGGGATGTTTTTAATTCTGTAAAAAATTTGTCGGAAAAATTGAAATATCTCAGAACTTATGCTCCAGGTGTAGAAATTACAAACGACAATTATGATGGCGGATTGTCTTATGAACAGAAATTAAATCGGATAAATACTGCACTTTTTGCCTACAATTACGCCAGCGACAAATTGCCGAGTTTTATGCAAATGGATGATTTGTTTCCATTGAGATACGACACAACAACACATCATCTTATGATGACAAATCCGTCTTATTCCACAGATGGAACTTCTTTAAGTCATTTTGAAAATTTGTTTGCCAAAGATGATGGCAGATTTTACAACAAACGTGTTGGAGAGCTTTTTGCATGGGCGGTTGAAAGGTAAAAATTTTATAAAAAGAAAGGAGCGAAAATGACATTTAATCCGTTAAAAGAAAAAGGGATAATACTTAGTGACCAACTTAGAAGTTGGGATGATATAGTAAAACGACCATTTAATAAATATGATGTAGATTGTTATTCAAGAACCCGCCAAATCTTGATGAATGGTATAGAAATTGAGGCATGGGGCTTTAAACATAATTTTGCAAGGAATTGTCAGGATTATGATGACAAAAAACTTGTTGCATTAATGCGTAGAATTGAAGATATGCAACAAACAACAGTAAACTGGATGACACCTGCATGTCAAACGGTTTTGGAAACAACATTGGGATATGAACAAGTTGCGGTTGATTTAACCGCTTGGCTTGCACAAAATGAGCCTGACGATTATGTTAGAGAAACTTTTAATTTCGGGTTGTTAGAAGATTTTGACCACCTTTATAGATACAGTCAATGGGCGTATATGATTGACGGGATTAATCCTGATAATATATTGCAGTGCAAAACAGATGTTGTGATTGGCAGACCGACACAGTATCACCATAATGATAATGGAATAAGAGTTCGCAAACCTTATGATCGAAAAACTGCTTCTCCTCAAACGAAAGTCAATATTTATACACTTCTTTCGGGCGAACAACAAACACATAATTTTTATGCAGAACACGGTATGATGTATGCAAACGATGATTTGCGCAGAACTTATGGTGAAATTTGTGATGTGGAAGAAGAACATGTTACCATGTACGAAAGTTTGATTGATCCTTGTGAAACGCTTTATGAAAAACTTTTGTTGCACGAATTTACAGAAGTTTGTACTTATTACAATTGTTATATTGATGAAAACAATGAAAAATTAAGACCTATTTGGGAAGAATTTTTGGCATTTGAACTCGGACATTTGCAAATTGCCGCAGAGTTATTGAAAAAATATGAAAAACGTGACCCTGAAGAAATTATCGGGGATAAAGTTTTACTTCCGTGCCATTTTGAAAGCCAAAAAAGTTATGTTACCAATATTTTGGAAAACGAAGTGGATAAAAGACTTGATGCGGAAATGGGTTATACAACTGTAGATGAACTTTCTGACAGTTGGGCAAGTTATAAGGCGCAAAAGGATATGAATGGAAAATGCGTTCCGACAGAAAAAACAATCCATTTGATTAATGCAACGATAAAGACGGATATTGTTACTGCAGAGCCAAAATTGCGAGAAAAAGAACCTTCAATATTAAAACGAGCATTGGATGAAAATTCTATGTCGCCAGATAATGTTTCTGTAGACGAATATGAAAAAATGGTTAAAAATCCGCAACCGGAGTTTTAAAAATTTGTACAAAAAAGGAGCTAAAAAGCTCCTTTTATTTTATATGACGTTTACTAATCCTGTTGAGTGGTCAAAGTGGCAATTTGCGATACTAACTTTACCTTCTTTAACCGCTTCATTTATGATAACCGAATGTTTCATCAAATAATCTTCAACCCATTTGGTATGTTCTTGTGCAAAAAAGTTGTGACAAGAGATATCTTCTTTGTGGTTAAGGACTGGATATACGCATTTTAGTATTGATGAAAAATATTTTGTTGGTTCAGGATAATGTTCTTTTGCAAATTTCATAACTCCGCAATCATCGTGACCTAAGAGAATGACAAGTGGAACATTTAATTTTTTTACAGCATATTCAACACTTTCAATAACGTTTGGACCTGTTGTCATTCCTGCAACTCTTACAACAAATAATTCTCCAATTCCGCAATCAAAAATGATTTCCGGCACAACACGAGAATCTGAACAGGTCAATACGCAGGCATAAGGTTCTTGATGAAATGCGTATTTTTGAAGTGTTTCAAGCGACATGTTTTTTGTTGTCGGAGTTCCGTTAACAAAATTCTTGTTTCCATCTAATAATTTTTTTAATTCTTTTTCAGCTCTTTCAATCATAGAGGAAATTATAAGTTATAAAACTCAAAAAATCAAGAAGTGATTATAGCTTATTCTGCTTTTGAGATAGGCTGGACATTCTTGAAAAAATCAGTATAATAAAATCTATGGCAGATATAAATAATTTAGGTCGAATGATTTCTAAATTTGTGAATTATCAGGCACTTAATGCGCAGCGGCAAATGCCACAAAATCAGCCTGCTCAAACCTCTTTTACTCCATCTCCAACTCCACAAGCTGCAAATGCTCCTAAACCAACTACTCCAAATTCGCCAACTCCTCAAATGGGTAATATGGGTGGAAGTGATCAATCAGTTTTTGTAAAAGATATGATGAATTTGCCTAAAAATATGAACGAATTAGTCTATATGTTACAACGTAACATTACCCTCGCTCAACTTAATCAACGTTTTGCAAATCAAGTTAATATGCAAAGAAATGCCATGTCACAAACTCAAGCTCAAATCCTTGCTCAATTACAGGGTTTGTCGTTAACAGAAGCGCAAAATCTTTTATTAACCGGCAACAAAGCAGTTTTAAGCCAACTACAAAGTACTTTGAAAAATTTGGCTATTTCATCAAACGGTTTGATTAATTTATCTCAAGTCGCTCAAATGATTGAAACAAACGGAAAAGACGCTATTGCAAAATTAATTACAACAATGGCAAATTCTGCGAAATTAGGGATCAACGATTTAACTCAACTTAAAGATACTGCAAAGCTAATAAATGCAAGCATTGCAGCGGCTTCGCAAAACGATTCTGCACAAACAATGAAACTTTTGATGCTTTTATATCTTCCGTGGTTGCCGTTGCAAGAAGGTGTCGGGTTTGATTTAGAAATTGAAGCAGGACAAAATTCTGATGGCTCTGACAGTATTTTGATTATTACAATAACGACTTTAAATTACGGAAATGTTACTGCAACATTGATTTTGGAAAGTTCAAATTCTGTCCATGTAAATATTGAATGTGTAAAAGAATTTCCGAAAGATGAATTAATGATGCGAATTGAAGGTGACGAAAAACATTATTCAATGGAATCTGTTGTGTCTTTTGAAACAAGTTCGCAAACAACCGTAAATGAAGGTCAAGAAAAGCCGCAAGCAAAAATTAATATGGGTAATACAAATGAGATTAATCCGTATTTGCTATTGATGGCGCATACAATAATAAGACATGTTATAGAGATTGACAAAAACACATCTAACGGAATACAATCACATGTGGATTAAGTAAGAAAGGGAAAATATGAGATTTGTACATGTAATGATAAGGGTTAAAGACATTGAAAAATCAATGAAATTTTATACAGAATTGCTTGATATGAACAAAACCGGCGAAGTTGAATTGGATGATTGCACTTTGTATTATTTGAGCGACGAAGACGGTCAAACTCAAATTGAAATGACTTATAATAAGGAAACTCCGGCAAACGGATATGAAAATGGAAATGCGTTCGGACATTTGGCTTTTGAACTTGATAAAATGAGTAATTTTACGGTAAGGATGGAAAAATTGGGTTATAAATACCTTTATGAACCATATTATATGCCGGAAATTAATATGTATATTGCATTTTTAAAAGATCCGGATAATAATGAAATTGAAATTATGGCAAAAGATTTGTAAAATATAAATACCTCTCAATTAATACTACAAATAAAAAGCATAGAAAGATTTTTCCTTCTATGCTTTTACTATATGTTATTTAAAAACTTATAAAAGTTCTTTCAAATAGTTTGGCAATGCAAAACGTGCATTGTGATAATCTCTGTTGTAGATTTTGCAAGTTTTTACGATATCTTCATATCTGTCTTCTGCAAAATAAGACAATGGTTCAACTGTTTTAGAGCAGAAAGCCCAAGCCCAATATCCACCAGGATATGTCGGAATATTTGAAGTGTATGTTGAGCAGATTGGGAAAACTCTTTTAAGCAATTTGTACATTTTTTGAACAGATTCTTTTTGTGCAAAAGGAGATTCTGATTGAGCAACCATAATTCCGCCTTCTTTTAGTGAATTTTTTACGTTTGTATAAAATTCATCAGTGAATAATCCTTCTCCCGGACCGATTGGGTCTGTTGAATCGATTAGTACGATATCGTATTCATTCTTTTTATCTTTAATAAATTCAATAGCATCTTCAACTTTGATTTCTACACGAGGATCAGACAATCCGCAAGAAATTGTTGGAAGAAATTCTTTGCAAGAATCAATAACCATTCCGTCGATTTCGCATAGAACAACTTTTTTAACGGTTTTGTGTTTTAGAACTTCTCTAACGGTTCCGCCATCTCCACCGCCGATTACAAGAACGCTTTCAGGATTTTTGTGTTGCATCATAGGAATATGTGCAATCATTTCGTGGTAATGGTATTCATCTCCTTCAGTAGTCATCATCAAGTCGTCAAGAGTAAGAACTCTGCCTAGAGATGATTCTGATTCAAAGATTTCAACTTTTTGGAAATCAGATTGTTTTGAGAACAAAACTTTTCCTGCTTTTATTGCAATTCCGTAGCCGGAAGGTGTGATTTCGTGGTAGTAACCGTTTTCTATTCCGTTTTTCATTTTTTCTCCTTTGTTTAAAATAAGCAATATGATTGTAGCATAAAATTGGGAGTTAATAAAGGCATTAAGATAATAGGGTGATAAGGCGATAAGATATTAAGCCTGTACTCCCATAACTTATTCCCCTAATATATGAATGTGTAAGTGAAAAACTTCTTGTCCGGCTTCTTTTCCTGTATTAATTAATGTTTTGTATGATTTTAATCCGATTTTTTTAGTAGTTTCTTTTACAGCCATCAATAATTCTGCCATTAAATTTTTATCTTCAAGTTCATTTAGTGATGCAACGTGAGTTTTTGGAACAACTAACAAATGAATTGGAGCTTTGGGGTTAATATCTTTGAAAACAACAACGTGTTCATTTTCATAAACAAATTCTGTGTTAAAATCTCCGTTAATAATTTTACAAAAAATACAATCTTCTGACATTTTGGTTCTCCTTTTTTTATAAAAGTAACAGACTTTGCCTCTTGGCATCTCTGCCTCTTTGCTTCCTAGCTACTTTTTACATTATATCTTAAAAAAATGTAAACTAACTTGCCATTTGAAATAATGTAAAGTAAAATAGAAATACGAAAGACCCTTGGGAGGAAAAATTATTTATGCCGGAATTAGCTAGACGACAATATGATAGGGATTTATACAGGGTTAATCACTATGATAACAGATATTACGGGTATGAAAATACCGGTAATAGCAATGTGAGAGTTGCAAGACCGCATTCTACAAGGACTGCAAATTCTCAAAAAATTGCACGAAATAATTTTATTCACAGAATTGTTTCTGTTGCGATTGTTTCACTTTTGGGATTAACTATTTTGCCTGTCGGATTTAACAAAGTTACAAAAATGATGTTTAATCCAACTCCTTATAAAAATGTTAAGGCTGATTATCAACAGATTTTGTTTCCAACTTCAAATTATCTTGCAAACCATTGGTTTATGGGCGAGAGATCTTTGGAAGCTGCGGATGTTAAAAAACCTGAAATGGCTACATTAACAGAAGGTTCAAGATTGTCGGGTCTGGAAAGTCAATTGTCAAATCTTGCTGCTATGTATCCTTCTATTCATCCGTCTGTTTATGTTTGGGATTATGAAACAGGTAATTATGTCGATATGAATGCGGATGAAATTTTCCCGACTGCAAGTATTATCAAACTTCCTGTTTTGGTTGAACTTTTCAGATCTATTGAAAAAAATCAACTTACAATTTATGACGAAATGCCTTTGACAGAGTATTATAGGACAGAAGGTTCCGGTAGTTTGCAATTCAGAGCTGCAAATTCAACATATACAATTGATAAACTTGCAAGGATGATGATTACAGAATCTGATAACTCTGCAACAAATATGTTGATGGCTCGTTTGGGTTCTATGACAGATATAAATTCTGCGTTGAGAGAATGGGGGTTGAAACATACTTATGTACAAACTTGGTTGCCTGATTTGGGCGGAACAAACCATTCTACTGCAAGGGATATGGCGCAAATTCTTTATAATATTGATAATCCTAAATTCTTGAGCAACAGTTCAAGAGAAAAAATCTTTGATTATATGGGACATGTTCATAACAATCGTCTTATTGCTGCAGGATTGCCTGCCGGTGCGACTTTCTTGCACAAAACCGGTGATATTGGCAAAATGTTGGGTGATGCCGGAATTGTTTATGCTCCGAACGGCAAGAAATATATCGTTGTAATTTTTGCAAACCGCCCTCACAATTCACCATTGGGTAAGGAATTTATTGTAAAAGCTTCTCAAGTTATTTATAACAACATGGTATTTTAATGTTAGAAGAATTGCTAAAAAGTAATAAGTGTTTCAAACTCGTTTGTGGCGCAGGAAATGAAGATGCTATCGAGGTTGAAAAACTTGTTGCGCTTTATTCTGCTGCGGGATGTAAATTTTTTGATTTGTCAGCAAAGCCTGAAATTGTTGATGCTGCCAAAAGAGGCTTGAGAGGAAAAGAGGCTTTTTTGTGCGTAAGTGTTGGGATTAAGGGTGATCCGCATGTTAGAAAAGCTTGTATAGATGGTGAAAAATGCGTTGGTTGTCATAAATGTGAAGAAATTTGCCCGCAAAAAGCTATTAAAAATTGTAAAATGATAGTTCATTCACAACTTGCTTTAAACGAAACTACGGAAACGACTTCTCCTCGCCCATTACTCGCTGCTCGTTGTATCGGGTGTGGAAAGTGTTATTCTGTTTGTTCGCACAATGCAATTTCTTTTATCTCCGAAAACAAGGATTTGAATGAGGTTTTACCTCCATTGATTGAAAAAGGTATTGATTGTATTGAACTTCATGCGATGGGAGAAGATGATTTAGAAGTTTTTGAAAAGTGGGATTATATCAGCAAAATTTATGATGGAATGTTGAGTATTTGCACGGCACGTGGGCATTTGTCGGAAGAAAAAATGATTGAGCGTATCAAATCTATGATTGCGAAAAGAAAAGATTTTTCAACAATTGTTCAGGCTGACGGTTTTCCGATGAGTGGCGGAAAAGACGATTACAAAACGACATTGCAGGCTGTTGCGACTGCGGAAATTGTTCAAAATGCCAAATTGCCTGTTTATATTATGCTATCAGGCGGAACAAACTCAAAAACCGCTGAATTGGCGCAGATGTGTGGAATTAATTATCACGGAATTGCGGTTGGTACTTTTGCAAGAAAAATTGTTTCTAAATATATTGATAGAGATGATTTTTTGAGGAACGAATTTGTGTTTAATGAAGCTTTGCAAATTGCGAAAAAGCTTGTAGATACTGTATAAACGGTTATCTTTTTTTGATTAATTCTAGGCGTTGTTTTGTTGATGGGTGAGTTGAAAAATATTGTGTAAATTCAGGTGCTTTTTCTTCTTTTTCTAGGTATTGGAAGAATTTTACTGCTCCACTGTTGCTGCCGTAAATTTTGTAAACCATTTTGTTTGCGTACTTGTCGGCGTTTATTTCTTGACTTCTTGAATGTTTAAGCTCATTGAGAGAACTTATATTATTAATTGTTGTACCGGATGTTTGATTCCCACCTGAGATAATTGTGTTTGCGGTGTAGGCAATTATTTGCCTGCTAATCGTTTTTAGGTGATCTCTGTGTACATAATGACCAAGTTCGTGTGCCATTATAAATGTTAGCATTTCATTGTCATTTATTTTGTTTAACAAACCATCTGTAACATAAATTGAACCATCAGGATATACAAAGGCATTCACTTCTTCATTTGGAGTTTCGTAGATATTGAATTTTGACTTGTTCTGCAAATTTTTGTCTTGTGAAATAATTGTGTTTCTAATATTTTCTAAATTTTTAATTTTTTCTTCATTTTCATTTTTGAATGTACAAGGTTTTGATGAAGAAGCTGAAATTGTTTGCTCGATTTTAAGTTGAGTTTCGGTAGACATTCTGTCAATGAAAAAGTTTGAAATATTGTCTGCGCAGAAATAAATTACAAAACATAAAACTACAACTCCTGCAACAAGTGAGATAAACTCAATGCCGACATTAGTTTTGCCGACATTGACGTTATTTTCTATCATATTAATATATCTTTGCTCTAAATCATTTTTCATAAGTTACTGCGGTTCCGTATGCAATTATTGCACATTGAGGAATACTTCCTTTTGTATATATGTCGTTTAGCATAACGGATTCTATTCTTGTGTTAATAATAAAGTTTGCATATTTGGCTTTTTCACGCATTCTCAAAATTGCTTCTCTCCTGCCTCTATCAAGAACGGATTCAAATGTCGTAAGTCTTCCGCCAAATATGTTTTTCAAGCTTGCTACAAAGTTTTTGAAATAATCACCGCTTATAACAACTTCACCTGTAACAAGTTCTACTTTTTTAATTTTTCTATTTGTTTTCCAGTTTTTTGCGCCAAAATTTACATGTGGTTGGCGAAATAAGGCAATTTCTCTTTTTTTAATTTTGTCATAATGTCTTTTTTCAGCAATACAACCTGTAGTGTAAGTTATGGCAAGTATAATTAATACTAATAATATATCAGCAATATCACCCATAAAAGCTTTAACCTTTCATAACTACTTTTACTGCTGTTCCATAAACATAAACTTCTGCAGCGCCAACTGTAACTGCAGATGTTGCAAATCTTACGTTAATAATGGCATTAGCTCCTAATGCTCTTGCTTCAGCTTCCATTCTTCTAGTTGCTTCTTCACGTGCTTCAATTAAAAGATCTGTGTAACTTTTCAATTCGCCGCCAACCATGTTTTTTAAACCGGCACCAAAATCCCTGATGGCATCTTTGGCTCTAACGGTACTTCCTGCAACAAGACCATATTGTGCAATAATGTTCATTCCCGGAACACTTTCAATGTTTGTTAAAATCATTATTCATTACCTCCGCAAAAATTCTAGGATAAATTTGTTTTCTTTGAAACATTCAAATAGATGATGTTAGTTGAATTTGTGTAGTTTGAAGTCATGTAAAAATAATTTCAAGCAATTGAATGATGATTATAATATAGTTTCACTTTATAATCTTTTGGACAGAAAGGAATATCAAAATGCTTTTAACAGACCACGTTCAAGCGATTATAAAATCAGCAAAATCAATAGTTGTAGCGAGAAATTACCCAGAGCTTTCCCCTGAACACTTGATGCTTGCTTTAATGCTGGATCAAAACGATTTACCTAAGATTTTGTTTGAACGAGTAGGAGTTGATAATCCTGAAATTGTTGACAGGTTGAACAATTACGTGTCAAAACGTGCATATTTTGCGAGAGGGAAATTTTCTGACGTTAGGTTTTCGACAGATACAATTGTTTTGATGAAAATTGCGCAAGAAGAAGCCGAAAAGCATAATGACGAACAAGTTAGCATAGAACACTTGATGTTAGCACTTTTTAGAATTGATAACAAAACATTGAACCATCTTTGGGAACAATCAAATATTAACAGACTTGATTTGTACGAAAAAATGACAGAGGAAGTTAATAATATTGTTAATGTTGAAGAAACTGTTGAGGCTGGTAGTGTAAAATCAGATAATAAAACCTCCGCACCTGCAAAAACAGAAAAGAAAAATGAAGCTCTTGAAAAATACACAACAGATTTGACTGAATTGGCTGCGAAAAACAAACTAGATCCCGTAATCGGTCGTGATGACGAGATACGTAGAACAATTCAAATTTTAAACCGCCGTTCCAAAAACAATCCTGTAATTATTGGTGAACCCGGTGTTGGTAAAACTGCGATTATTGAAGGTTTGGCGCAGAGAATTATTTCAGGAGATGTACCTGAAAGTTTGAAAAATGATAAAATTTTGGCACTTGATTTAGGAGCTTTGCTTGCCGGAGCTTCATACAGAGGTGAATTTGAGGAGCGTTTGAAGGCGGTATTAAAGGCGATTGAAGAAAAATCAGATGACTTGATGTTGTTTATTGACGAAATTCATACAATTATGGGTGCAGGTTCATCAGAAGGCTCTGCAGATGCCGGAAACCTTCTAAAACCAATGCTTGCACGAGGAAGTATTAGAGTAATCGGTGCGACAACAACTGATGAATATCGAAAATATATTGAAAAAGATAAAGCTTTGGAACGTCGTTTTCAGCCGGTAGTTGCCCCAGAACCGTCTGTTGAAACTACAATCAGTATTTTGAGAGGGTTGAAAGACAAGTATGAAGGTTATCATAGCGTAAAAATTCTTGATAGTGCAATCGTTGCGGCAGTAAAACTTTCTCATAGATATATTGCAGACAGATGTTTGCCTGATAAAGCGATTGATTTGTTAGATGAGGCGGCTTCTGCTTTGAGAATTGAAATTGACACTATGCCGGAAGAAATTGATATTTTAATCCGTGAAAAAATTCAATTAGAAATGAATAAAAAAGCTTTGGAAAAAGACGAAACACAAGAAGCGTCTAAAAAGTTAGAAAAAATTCTCAAAAAAATCTCTGAAATTGAAGCGAAAATCGAAAAACTAAAAGAACAGTGGCTTAAAGAGAAAAAAGTTATTGATTCTGCCGCTGCAGTAAAACGTAATATTGAAAAATTGAAGGCGCAAATTGAAATAAATAAGAAAAATCCTTCAATGTCGCTTTCTTTGGAACAAAAATACAGTCAAATGCTTGATATGGAACAGAAATTGCAGGCAATTCAAGAACAATCAGGCAAAAAACGTTTGTTAAAAGAAGAAGTTGACGAAGATGATATTGCAAATATTGTTGCAAAATGGACCGGAATTCCTGTTAATCGTTTGATGGAAGATGAATCGAAAAAACTTATCGGAATGGAAAAGGTTATGCACGAACGTGTTGTCGGACAAGATGAGGCGGTTACAAAGATTTCAAACGCTATCAGATTATCTCGTTCTGGTTTGCGTGACCCCAAACGCCCTATTGGTACATTTTTGTTCTTAGGTCCAACAGGGGTTGGAAAAACTGAACTAGGTAAAACATTGGCACAAATTCTGTTTAACGATGAAGATGCGCTAATTAGAATTGATATGTCCGAATTTATGGAAAAGGCTGCGATTTCCCGTTTGGTTGGAGCAACCGCAGGGTATGTCGGTTATGAAGAAGGTGGGCAATTGACTGAGGCGGTTAGGAGAAAACCGTATTCTGTTGTGCTTTTTGATGAAGTTGAAAAGGCTCATCCTGATGTGTTTAACTTGATGTTACAGATGTTTGATGACGGGCGTTTGACAGACGGACAAGGTCATCTTGTTGATTTTAAAAACACTGTAATTATTATGACAAGCAATCTCGGAAGTGAAATAATTCTTGATAAATCGTTGACGGAAGATGAGAAAAAAGACGAGTTAAATCACGCATTAAAAGAAAAATTTAAACCGGAATTTTTGAACCGTATTGATGAAATCGTTATGTTCAAAGCCTTGACAAAAGATGAATTAACTCATATCGTTGATATTCAAACAAATTCACTTAAAAAACGTTTGTTGGAGCAAGATATTGAATTAACTATTACAGACGAAGCGAAAAAATATCTTGCAGATGAAGGTTATGAACCATTGTATGGTGCAAGACCTTTGAAACGTGTGATAAGACAGATGGTCGAAATTCCTATGTCTATGAAAATTCTTGAAGGAGAGTTTGTAAAAGGTGACAAAGTTACAATTAATTTTGACGGAAAAGATTTGAAGTTTGAGAAATCCGCAAAGTAATTAACTTTTAAAAGACAAAATTTATACAACAAAAAGGCGGTAATTTAAAATTTACCGCCTTTACACATCCATAATCATCAGCTAAGACACTTATTTTGTAACAAGGTCTTCAGTTTCTTCAATCTTTTTCATCACCTCATCAATCTGTTCTTTACAATATTCAAGAAACAGACCTAATTCTTCTTTAAAACTGTAAACTCCGGGCCAAGAAATATATCCGTACATCAAATATCTCCTTATCTTTAGTCTAACCTTTCAACAATTATTTAGTCGGTCGTTTGGAGAAAAATCTTTAATGTTTTTAGTCGTTTTTTAATAATTTGTTACAATATGAATTTACGTCATTGCATTTATATTTTGGAATATAGTCAACATCGTAGTTTTGGGCTATTTGTTTAAGATTTTCGGCAGCAGAAATTGCAATGATTTTTGTGTTTTTGTATTCATTGAAAAATTTGATTTGTTTAATAAACCATTCCCCTGCATAAAACGGTAAAAAATCGGGTTCCATCTGCATGTCGGTTAAAATAAAATCGTATGGTGCATCAATAGAGGCGGTTAATCTTTCAACTCCTTCTTTGGCAGAATTTGCAGTATCTATTTCTACATTGTTATTAAAAATTTGTTCAATAATATATTTGTGGTGCAAAACCCATCTGTTTGAATCGTCTACTATCAAAATTTTCATACCTGAATTATAGCATACAAAAAAGCATAATCTGTATCAAAACAGGTTATGCTTTTACAATTCAAATATTATCTATGGAATTAATCCATAAACGGAATAGTTATTATATATTCGTTGCCTTGTCGAACTTTTGTTATGTCGTCGGAATTAATTTTTTCTCCAAAGGCAAAAGTTTGGCTATATCTTGTGATTTCTTGTCCTCTATGAGAATTTTTTTCTCCGGCAGCGTTGATTGTAACCATATTTCCGTTTGTTTTTACTTCAATATTTCTTTCGTTGTTGTCGAATGGTCTTAGGTCAATAATGATTTTGTAAGAGTTATCGGCTTTGTCAACGTGAATAAATGGAGCGGTGTTTTGTATCATTTTGTGTTCTTTTGCAAATTCTTTTCGAGCAAATTTGTCCATCTTTCTTTCTTGACGTATCATTGCTCTATCCATTCTTTGCATTTGTATCATAGGATCTAACATTCTTTTAAAATGCCAATCTGCAACAACGTAAAATGCTGCAAATGCACCTAAAAATACCAACAAACCAACCATTACATGTTTCATTGTCGGGTGTTTGCACAAAAAACATTTTTCATAATTTTCGTGTCCGTAATTGTTATCTTCCATAATGCATCTCCTTTCGATTTTATTTTAGTATAAAAAATATTATGTAAAAGTCCATTACTCATTTCGGCTAATACTATTGAAAAAATCAAAATGACATGTTAACATACTTGTATATATTGTGTGAAGTATAAGCGGAGTATTAAAATGGCTAAAATTTTGGTAACAATGCCTGACGATTTTTTACATAGGGTTGACGGTATCGCAAGCAACGAACAAAGAAGTAGAAGTGAACTTATTAGAGAAGCGTTGCGCTCTTATATGAAACGTATGACAATTAAAAATCCGCAAAAAGCTGAAGAAGATGCTAAAAAATTAGAAAGCCTTTTGGGGTAGTCTGATTTTATATTCTAATTGCTCAATACATACATTTCGCAGTTTTTGCAGTCGAATTTTAGTGGGTATTTTTTACCTTTTTCGTCAACCAAAAATAATTTTTTCGGTGATTTGCACATATCAAGCGCATATTTTATGCAATGTTTGGTGTGCATAAGTTCGATCGGATTTGATTTTGTTTGTCCACTTTCATAAGCCATTTCGCAAACCTTACAACCACAGTTTTCATAAAAAACTTTTGCATCATTATTATAAATATTGGCTCTGTAATCTAGTTCTTTTTTAGGAAATTCTGAGTAATTTAGAGGTTTTTGGACTTCTCGTTTGTAGTTTTTTAACCTTTCATCCATTAATTTTGAAAGGATGTTTCTGCGGATTTCATTTATTTTAGAAATTGGTAGAAACGGAAGTTCAGCATTGATTTTTATTTCTGTGACATAAAAATCACTTTCTCCTGTTTTTTGAAGTTGAGTAATGAAATTTTTTTTCATTTTTTCAGGGTTTTTAGGAGTTTCAGACCAATCAATATTTAATTCAACAGTGTTTTTATCCTCGTCAATTGCTTTTAAAACACCTTTTTCATAAATAAATTCCGCTCCGATTTGGCGTTTTGTTTTAGAATTTTCAAGTTGTTTTTCAAATTTGTTGTCGAAATTTCTATAAATTTCTAACCCTTCTTTAATTCCATCCATTTTATTTGGAAAAATTTTGTTGTCTTCTGTTTTATTTACAAGACAACCCATTCCATTGAAATATAAACCGTCTTGCGGATTTAGAGATTTTGATGGTGCATTTTTTAACCACTCGATTTCAAAGTAGTTTTTCCCAACGGATTTTATCTTTCCAAGTTTTTCTCCGAGTGATTTTGGACTTTCAAAATTGAAACATTTTTTGCGCCCGTCAAGAAAATATTCCGTAAATCCTCTGTTAAAGCTTTTTCTTACATTAGGCTCAAAGTCTAAAAATACTTTGCCTGATGAGGTTTTGTCTGCATATTTGTCAATTTCTTGTCTGTAATATGCGACAACATTTTTCACATAATTTATGTCTTTTAATCTGCCTTCAATTTTGAAAGATTTTACGTTTGCGTCAATTAGATTTTTTAAATGTTTAGAGGCGTTAAAATCTTTCATGCTCAAAAGATACTTATCTTTTATAATAATATTTCCTTTTCCGTCAACAAGAGAATATTTTTTTCTGCAAGCTTGAGCGCATTCACCTCTGTTTGCGGAACGCCCGCCAATACAGTAACTCATATAGCATTGACCGCTATATGATACGCATAGTGCGCCATGTACGAAAGTTTCTATTTCTAAATCGTTGTCTTTAGCGAATTTTCCGATTTCTTGAATTTGCTCAAGAGATAGCTCTCTTGCGAGGATTACTCTTGATACGCCGATGTTTTGGAAAAATTTCACTTTCTCTAAACTTCTGTTGTCACATTGAGTGCTGGCATGGATGGCAATAGGCGGTAATTTCCCTTCAATTGCGAGTTTAAATATTGCCATATCTTGAACGATGATAGCATCTATCCCGATTTTATATAAATTTTGGATTAATTCTTTTGCTGCGATTAGTTCTGTGTCTTTTAAAATTGTGTTGACTGTAACATGTACTTTTACATAGAATTTGTGGGCGTAATCTACGATTTCTTTTAGATCTTCAAGAGAATTGCCGACTTTTTTTCTTGCACCAAAATTCTGTGCGCCTATATAAATTGCATCACATCCTGAATTTATTGCTGCAAAGGCAGTTTGTTTGTCTTTTGCAGGTGCTAACAGTTCAACTTTTTTCATACAATTATTATATTACAAATAAATTTAACTGAAAAAGGTTGAGAGTTAATGATTTTAATAATATTGACAAGTGTGAAAATATAAATTAATATTATATATGGGTAAGCCCGAACCTCCAGCAGCAACAACCTTAATGATAGTAAATAGGGCTGATAAGGAGGTAAGATGAACAGGGAACTAATTAAAAAAGTCCTAGTTGCCATAGGACTTTTATTACGATTAATTGCCTCATTAATCTAAAGGGTGATAGATTGGTTCAGCTTATAGGGAGTTGAACCAATTCCCTTCATATTATATTATAACATATTTTTTTAAGTTTTCAAGTGATTGTCCTAGTTCAACACATATTAGACTAAGCACACTTTTCTTTT
>CALEJY010000238.1 GCA_937898445.1 uncultured Candidatus Melainabacteria bacterium
TAACGGAGCCGGGTTTTGATGAACATTATATAGTTTAAGACCATTTCTTAAAACAATATCTGCTTTTTTGTCTGAAAAATCTGTTAAATTTGATGCGATTGCATCACCATTACATTCTTCTGCATTTGATTTTGTGTTTGTATAATCAACAAATTTTTCACAGAAATTTTGCCCTTTACGGGGTAGGGTTGCTGTTTCCGGCACGCAAGCGCATGAATCTGTACTCCATCTGTAACCATCAGAATTACAAGTTACAGATGAATATGAACAACTTGGATAGCCATGCCATTGTAGTTGTTCTTGACAAAGCTTATTATGAATTTCTTCATCAGAAGGTTGATTTGAACAAGTATTTGGAGTTGGTTCTGGTGTTGGATTATCAACACAAGTACATGAATTTAAATCCAATGTTTGGTTCGCACCACAGGTTTTATTACATGGTTTTTTCTCACAAGTACAAGTAGACAGATTTAAAGCTTCATCAGCTGCACATTCCTTGTTACAAAGTTTTATACATTTGCAAGTTAGAGGATTTAATGTTTCATCATCTGCACAGGTATCAATACCACATAACGTACCATCAGGTTGGTTCGGACAACAATAGTAATAACCTACCGTTGCATTAGAACATCCAGCAGGAGCAGAATGTTTAACTGCGCCTTTGTCCCCAAAATTACATTTATGCTGCAAAGCAGGACAACTGCACCCAACATACAATCATCTTGGTCTAATTTAGTTGACACATTTGCTGCCCATGCTGGAGTTTCAAAGTGTTCATTAATCCAATTAATTGCAATTAAAAACATATTAGGAGATTTTTTGACAATTGCAACATCCGTATATTCCTCATCATTTGCTTTAAAATCAGCTAACATTTGCCCAGAAACATTTCTTAGAGTTGAATACCCCGTATAATAAGTATATGAAACAATATTGTCTAATTTAGCTTTTGTAATTTTTATACTAACACCTGCAACAACTGCGATAACAAGCATTACTATAACAACCTCAGCTAAAGTATATCCACCGCATTTTTTCCAAAAACTATTAATATTCCTCATTAAATAATACTCCCTAATTAATCTATATTTCATATTATAACATACATTGTATAGGTTTTCAATGTTTTAATAAAAAAAGAGTATAGAAAACTATACTCTTTTTCGATTAATTATTTCCCGCAAGATGTACATCTCGGCTGAATTGGAGCGACATAAACTCTTTCCATCTTATTACATCCGCAATCAGCAAAGGCTTTTTTACAAGTCGGACAAGGCATGATTTTTGGTTTTGCGCACTCATCACATTTTACTTTTTTAACTTTACATTTGTCACAATTTTTGAAACCTGTGAACGGATTTAGGCTGAAATTTGTTTTGTTTTCCCCAATTCCGACATAAGGTAACGGGTTCAAATAAGAAATATAAGACATTGGGTTCAATGACTGAACCCCCTCCCATGCAAATGTACTTTGTGCAGAAAACAGAATTGCTCCAACGAGCGCAAACGAAATAAATAACTTTTTCATACAATACTCCTATAGTTAATGTGTTACAAATAAATTATTCTTACTGTTTTTAGCCCCTCTCCCTACCCTCTCCCCAAATGGGCGAGGGGAAATTTTGGCTAAATTCAAAGAATACGAAATTTTCACTTACGGGATAGTAGGCATCCCCACCTTCCATTATCAAAGGAAAGTAAATTTTATGGATATATTTATTTTAAACTTTATCAAAAATTTTACGATACACAGTTTGGCAATGTGTATTAAACTTTTTGGTTAGACAAAACAGACAAAAAAATAAGGCTTGTAAAACTACAAACCTTATTTTTATAATTATTGAATTACGCTAATTCTTATAGAGCAGCCTTAGTTGCTGGAACTGAAGCGTCATCTAACAAGATAACATAAACAACTTCGCCTGATTTAGCGTGGTATTGAAGACCTTTAGTTACCAAACCAGTAGCCAAGCCAACTGCAGCACCTACAGGAGCGCCGATTGCAATACCTGTACCAATTTTAGTTGGGTCAGGAATAAATGCAAAACCAACACCTGCGCCAGTACCAACTGCAGCACCTGAAACTGTGCATAATGCAAGTTTACCAGCTGTCATCCAAGGACCTTCTTTTAATGAATTGTCTTTTGTGAAAGGTTTAGCGTTAAATGCAACTTGTTCACCTGATGGAAGAACAATTTGAGTTAATTGAGGATAAACTCTAGCATTTTTGTTGAACCATTTTGGATCTCTAACTTCGTTCAATTGAGCAACGAATTTAGTTCCAGCAGGAAGAACCAAAGTTCCTTCTTGAGTATTGATATCTTCTGGAGCAACAAATGTTACGATATCACCAGCTTGGTGTTCTTCTGATTTGAATTTGTCTTCAAAAGCAACTGCCAAAACGTTACCTTCAGAAATTACTCTTTCAACGTTGTTAACTTTAACTTCGTTGTTAGGAGCTTTTTTA
Organism: uncultured Candidatus Melainabacteria bacterium; assembly: GCA_937898445.1. GTDB lineage: Bacteria > Cyanobacteriota > Vampirovibrionia > Gastranaerophilales > Gastranaerophilaceae > Stercorousia. The sequence continues at coordinate 2,468 of CALEJY010000238.1, forward strand.
GTAACTGCTAAGTGTTCAACTGTAGTTGCACCGATGTATTCTTGTTTAACCAAGTCTAATTTGTCTTTAAGTCTAGCCAACAATACTGCAGCTTCTGCTCTTGACAATTTATCATTTGGTCTTAATTCTCTTGAATCAGGGTAGTTTACGTAAATACCATAGTTAATAGTTTTTGCATAAACGTTAGTAGCCCATGCAGGAACTGTATTAGCATCTTTAAATTGATTTAAGATTGATTTGTCAGCATTCATATCTTTTGTAATATGGCTGATTACAGATTGAGCTTCTGATCTCAAAACTGTTCTTTCAGGTTGGAAAGTTCCGTCTGGGTAACCATATACCAAACCTAATTGTTGAGAACGTAGAATGTTTTCATAGTTTTTTGTAGCTTTTGTTACATCTGAAAATTTGTTTTCAATATTAACATTCAAGTTTTCATTTGATAAAACTTTCAATAGGGCATTAACAAATTCTACTCTAGTCATGTCACCTTCAGGATTAAATTGTTTTCCTTTAAGTGTCATGATATCGTTATCAACAACGATATTAATTTCTTTGTTTGCCCAGTAATTTTCTCCTACATCAGCGATGTTTGCTGCAAATGAAGGAGCTGCTGTTAATGATAATAAACCTAAAATCATTAATCCAGAAATAAATTTGTTCATCTTTAATTCCTCATATTTACCAGTAAACCTTTTTCGTGTATAATTATATAGTAGATAAAAAAATTTGTAAACATGTAATTATAGATTTAGATGATTTACCCAATTAAGAAAGGAAAAGTATGGATAATTACACAATGACTAAGATTGTTGCGACTCTAGGGCCAGCATCATCTACAAAGGAAAAAATCAGAGAGCTTTTTAAAGCCGGCGTAACCATGTTCAGATTAAATTCATCACATGGCGATGTTGAAATGCACAAACAAAACTTGTCTTACATCAGAGAAATTGAAGAAGAAGAAAAGACTTTAATCCCTGTATTGCTTGACTTACAAGGACCTAAAATCAGAATTGGTACACTTCCTCAATCAATTGAAATTCATAAAGGAGAAATTCTTAAATTCCGCCACCAACCTGAAATTACAGGCGATATTCTTCCTGTAGACTACAAAGGCATGGCTGATGACGTTACTCCTGGTGAAAAAATCATGATCGATGATGGTAAAATTCAACTTGAAGTTAAGAAAGTTGAAGATAGAGTAATCTTTGCAGAAGTCTTGACAGACGGCCTTTTGAAACAAAGAAAAGGTATCAACATTCCTGGTTCTCAAGGCAGCCTTGATGTATTAACTGAAAGAGATTTGAAATTCGTTGAATTTGCAGCGCATGCCGATATCGATTACTTAGGTTTGTCTTTCGTTAGAGAAGCTTCTGATATCGTTAAATTGAGAGATTTACTTCACAAGCATGGCAACTACACTGCAAGAATTATTTCTAAAATCGAAAAACCTCAAGCAGTTAACAATATTGATGCAATCATTGAAGTTTCTGACGGTATCATGGTAGCCAGAGGCGATTTGGGTATTGAAATTTCTAACGAAAAAGTACCTATCGTTCAAAAAACTATCATCAGAAAAGCAAACGCAAAAAGAAAAGTTGTTATCGTTGCAACACAAATGTTAGATAGCATGATTGAAAACCCAATCCCAACTCGTGCTGAAACTTCTGACGTTGCAAACGCAATTCTTGACGGTACAGATGCAATCATGTTATCTGGCGAAACTGCTGCTGGCGCATATCCTGTAGAAGCAGTTGCTATGATGAAGAAAATCGCTGATTACGTTCTTGATTCAACATTTATGAGAAAAAATAAATTCCCTAGAAAAATGGTTGAAGAAGAAAAAGATTCTCAAGCAATGGCAATCGGTATGTCAATCGCCGATATGGCTAGAAAAATGCCTGTAAAAGCAGTTATCGCATTGACAGGTAGCGGATTTACAGCATCAATGTTGGCAGAAGGCAAATTGAGCGTTCCAATTTTTGCTTGCTGCCCAGACAAAAAAGTTTGCCGTAACATCAAATTGTTCAGAGGTGTTTACCCAATTCCTTTGAACTTTGAAGCATCTATCGACAAAAAATCTTTGTTAGAATTAGATGAATTTTTAATCAGCAAATTAGGATTATCAAAAGATGATTTCGTACTAATCACAGGTTCAGTTCCTGAATTGTTGGTTGGTGGTACAAACTTCATCAAAATCCACAAAATTGGCTTGTTGAAAAAAGACTAGTTTCAATTACAAATAAATAAAAAAACTCCTGAGAGAATTTCTTTCGGGAGTTTTTTTATAAATTTAAAATTAGATTTTATAGATAATCAATTTTCCAACCGTTTTCAATTATACGAGCAGCACAACCTTCACCTTGCACTTTTGAATCTTTAGCGATTTTTTTACCAGGTTCTCCGCAAGCAGAACCATTTCTCCAATACAAAGCAGACATGCCGTGAAAATCCGAAAATTCTTTACTGTACAAAGGAATTAATCTTCCATCTCCAGCTAAATAGAAATAAAAAATATCTTTTCCTAACACATTCGGTCTTTTATCTCCATTTACATCAATGTAGAATGTTCCTTGAAATGTTGTTGCAATCTTTGATGATTTACTAGCAATCTTCTGAAAGTTACAACTTCCAATTTGGCTTCCATCTGAAAATGTTATTTGGCAATTATCAAAATCCCAATTACGTACAGTTGTTAAATCATCAAAGTGATGATTATCTCCTTTCCCCGCCTGAATAATTTTGAAATATTTTTTCATACCTTCTACAAAATTTTTACCATCATCTGTAGACAAATCTCGTAGAGAACCATACTCATCTCCTTCTATAGAAGAAAATAAAGAAGTATCACTTAAATTATCAACTCCTTCATCTGCCAAAACTTTCTTAAAACCTTGTTCTAACATTGATACAGATTTTTTCAATTGAGTTACATAGGCTTGATTTCGGTAATTAGCAATCAATGTTGGCAAAGTCAATGCTGCAACTACACCAATAATACCTAAAGTAATTAACACCTCAGCCAATGTAAATGCTGCTTGTTTGGGTGAAAAGTG
>CALEJY010000239.1 GCA_937898445.1 uncultured Candidatus Melainabacteria bacterium
TTCCATACAATCTCCTTTTATAAATTATATATTTAATATTAAATTATATATTTAATTTTGTCAATATGATTTAATCTTATTGTATCCTTATAAAATGAGCATTTCGAACGATATTAAAAAACTCTTAATAGACAAGGATATGACTTTAACCCAACTGGCAAGAGTTATTGCAGATAAGAAAGGTAAGAATTTTTCTATCCAAAATTTATCTCAAAAACTTAAAAACAACACAGTCACCTTAAAAGAATTTGAAATTATACTAGACGCACTGGGTTACAAAATAATTTATGCTCCCAAACAAAAATTTGAACAATAAAAAAAGCGAGTTCATCATTCAACTCGCTTTTTTGTTATGTAAAACTCGTTTTCTTATGCTTTTTTAGCTAATGCTTTTGCAAAAGATTCAGAACTTCTTGATTTGATTTCATCTTCAACTTTTCCGATGAACTCATCAACGTTCATTGTTCCAACTTGTCCGATACCTCTAGCACGAACTGCTACAGTATTAGCCTCAGCCTCTTTGTCGCCAACAACTACAACATAAGGAATTTTCTTATCTTGCAAGCTTTCTCTAATCTTGTAGTTCATGCTTTCTGATCTATCGTCAAGAGTAACTCTAATACCTGCATTACGCATTTGTTTATAAACTTTTTCAGCATAATCAATATGTTTTTCGTTACTGATAGGAACAATTGCAACTTGAGTTGGAGCAAGCCAAGTTGGGAATGCGCCGGCATAGTGTTCAATCAAGATACCATGGAAACGTTCCATAGAACCGAAGATTACACGGTGAAGCATTACAGGTGTTTTCATTTGACCGTCTTTGTCTTGGTATTTGATATCAAATCTTTCAGGCAAGTTGAAGTCTAACTGAATTGTTGCACACTGCCAAGTTCTGCCGATTGCATCTTTAACCTTAAAGTCGATTTTTGGACCATAAAATGCGCCATCACCTTCGTTGATGTCATATTTCATACCTCGTCTATCCATTGCTTCTTTCAAACCAGCTTCAGCTCTGTTCCAATTTTCAATTTCACCAACATAGCTTTCAGGTCTTGTTGAAAGTTCAACTTCAAATGACATATTAAAGATTTTCATTGTATCAGCAACAAAATCAATAATCTCATTGATTTCATCAACCAATTGTTCCGGTGTACAGAAAATATGCGCATCATCTTGAGTAAAGCCTTGAACACGAGTTAAGCCAGACAAAGCACCTGATTTTTCTTTTCTGTAAACAGTACCAAGTTCAGCCATTCTCAATGGCAATGAACGGTAAGAGTGTCTGTTTGCTTGATAAATCAAGATGTGGAATGGGCAGTTCATTGGTTTCAAAATAAATTGTTCGTCGCTATCTTCTTCTTTTTGGATAAAGAACATATTTTCTCTATAGTGATCATAGTGACCTGAAATTTCCCACAATTTTGATTTTGCAATGTGAGGAGTGTTTACGATTACATAACCTCGTTTTCTGTGTTCTGTTCTCCAATAGTTTTCAATTTCTTCTCTTACTACTGCCAAATTTGGGTGCCACAATACAAGACCTCCGCCCAATTCATCTCTTGTTGAAAACAAATCAAGTTTTGCGCCAAGTTTTCTGTGATCACGTTTTTCAGCTTCTTCAATAAAATGCAAATAATCAGCCAAATCTTCTTTTGACCAAAAAGCAGTAGCATAAATTCTTTGAAGCATTTTGTTTTTCGCATTACCTCTCCAGTAAGCACCTGCCACTTTTAGAAGTTTGAATGCGTTTGCTTTAATATATGATGTATTTGGAAGGTGAGGGCCTGCACAAAGATCGTTAAACAAAACGTTTCCGTCTTTATCTTTTGTCAAATACAAAGTAGGGTTATCGTTTCTGTGTTCTTCCAACAATTCAGCTTTGTAAATTTCACCTTCTGCTTTAAATTCTGCAATTTGTTTGTCTACGTCAGGAATTACGAATTTTTCGAATGAAAGATTTTGTTTTACAATATTTTTCATTTCTTCTTCGATTTTAACCAAATCTTCGTGCGTAAAAGCATACCCGTCGGTCAAATCAAAATCGTAATAAAAACCATTCTCTACAGCCGGACCGATTGCTAACTTTGCAGACGGAAACAACTTTTGAACAGCTTGCGCCATAACGTGAGATGTTGAGTGTCTTAAAATACTCAAAGTTTGTTCATTTTTTTCCATTTTTTCACTTTCTATCCTTTTGTATCGTTCAGTGTGCAATACAAACAACTGCTCCACCTTGTCATTATTATGACGAACGATATTTCGGGGCGGATCCCCCATACTACAATCAATGTTATACTACTAATAAGATTTATTAGCAACCTATGGTTAAAGACTTTGCCTTTCTGCTTCTTCGCATCCGAACATCTTGTTATTCGTTACAAAAAGTAATACAATCTTTGCAGGTAGTGTTTGGTTTGTTGTAAAATTATGAAAGATTTTGAATTAACATGGAAAGAGGTTATAAATGAATTCTACAGTATTAGTTGGCAGAGTTGGGCGAGATGCCGAAATCAGATATTTTGAATCAGGAAAAGTAAAAGCAAACTTTTCTATCGCAGTAAACAGATGGGATGCAAAAACAAAATCCGAAGTTGCTGACTGGTTTAATATTGACGTTTGGGACAAATTAGCTGAATTTGCCGGTGAATACGTAAAAAAAGGTGCGCAAGTTGTAATTGATGGAAGAATTGCCGTTAACAAATGGACAGACAAAGCTTCAGGGAACGAGAGAGAAAACTTCTACATACTTGCTAACAGTATCAGATTACTAGGCTCAAAAAGAGATATTCAAGAGATATAGTTATGATTATTAATTCTAATATTGTCGGAATTATTGCAGATGACTTGACCGGTGCCAACGACACCGCTTTGCAATTTTATTTGAAAGGCGCAAATACTCAGATTTTATTGTCTGATGAAATTGAACCGGTCAACGCAAAAGGAACTCAAACTTGGGCTATTTCTACAGAATCAAGAAACGTTGAGCCTGAAATCGCCTACGAAAGAGTTTTGAAAGCAACTAAAATGTTTGCCGAAAAACTTAATCCTGATTTTTATTACAAAAAAATTGATTCAACTTTGCGTGGAAATATCGCCGTTGAAGTTTTAGGAATTATGGCTGCGTTGGAATACGATGCGGCAGTAGTTGTTCCGGCTTTTCCTGCCGAAATTAGAACCACAGTCGGAGGCTACCACTTATTAAAAGGAGTTCCGATTGAAAGGACAGAAATGGCTCGAGATCCGCATTCTCCGATTTGTGAATCTCACGTTCCGACCTTATTAAAATCACAAATCTTGCCTGAATACAAAGATTTGATAGGAAGTGTAGAATTAAAAACCGTTATGAAAGGGGCAGGACCTGTTCTTCAAAAAATCAATGAATTGATTAAAAGCGGGAAAAAACTTATTGTAATCGATGCAGTATCAACCGTTGACATTGAACAAATCGCACTTGCAATAAAAAAATCGGATAACAAAATTTTACCTGCCGGAACTGCGGCATTTGCACAAGCTTTAGGAGAATTTTGGTTTGCAGATTTGGATTGCGAACATATAATAAAAACTTTCCCAAGATTGCCAAAATTCATAGTTTCAGGCAGCGCAACACAAATCACTGCTAATCAAATCGAAAAGCTTGAAAACAGTGATGAATTTGAAGATGTTTTGACTATAAGTCTTGATTTAAAAACTGTTCTCAATGGAGTTACAGATGAACTCGTTCAAAGAATTGTTTCTAATTTAAGATTTGACAATGCCGTTGTTGTTCACACCTCAAAACTTATCAAAGATTTTGACGGTTTTTCAGAAGATTCTCTGAATGCTGAATTAACCAGAGCAAAACTTGCCAATGTTATAACGGACTTCTTAGCAGAATTAACAAGGAGAGTTGTTGAGACAAAAGAAGTTATTTTAATCACACTTGGAGGTGAAACATCTTACAAATGTTGTAGCGCAATAGGTGCGTACCAATTGCAATTGGTTGATGAAGTTGCTCCGGCAATTGCATTAACTCTTGATCATAACGCTCAGTGGATTGTAACGAAATCCGGCAATTTGGGAAATGCCAATACTTTAATAGATATTTTAAAATATTTTGAAACACACGGTGGATTGCAAGATGCCTAAAATCGCTATTACAACAGGTGATCCAAATGGTATCGGAGCTGAAATTACAATAAAAGCTTTGAACAAATTGGATTTACCGGCAAGTGATATTGTTTTAATTTCAAATAAAAAAGTAATTGATTATTACGGAAAACTAAATAAGGATTATGAAATCATAGAAATTCCGTTCAATTCTGAAATCAATGCAGGAACAGTTACGGCAGAATGTGGAGAATTTTCGTTCCAATCAGTAAAAAAGGCTTGCGAAATCGGTGCAAGAGCAATCGTTACTGCGCCTGTTGCAAAAAATTCATTGTATTTAGCAGATCACAAATTCAACGGACAAACTGAAATTTTACAAAAATATCTTGCGCATAATAACCAATCAGCGGAAATGTTGTTTTTGGCAAACAAGTTCAGAGTTCTGCTTTTGACCCGCCATGTAGCATTAAAAGAAATTAATTTAACCAAAGAAATGGTTGTTGAAAAAGTTTTGAACTTGAGAGAATTTTTCAAACAACATTTCAAAATAGAAAACCCAAAATTTGCACTCTGTGGATTTAACCCACATGCCGGCGAGGATGGGATATTGGGTCGTGAAGAAATAGATATATTAATTCCGGCAGTTGAAGAATTGCATCAAAAAGGAGTAAATATCACAAAACCACTTCCGGCAGATACATTGTTTGTAGAGGCTGCAAGAGAATATTTGGGGAGCCAATCATCAACAAAATATGATTGTTATATTGCAAATTATCATGATCAAGGATTAATTCCTATAAAAACCGTTGCAGGGGACAAAACTGTCAATATGACAATAGGTTTAGATATAATAAGAACTTCTCCTGGACATGGTACAGCGTTTGACATTGCAGGCAAAAACCTTGCTGACGAAACAGGTATGATAGAAGCAATTAAAGCGGTATTATAATTATGCAAGAAATAAAAATTAGAAAAGCAAAAGAAACTGATATAAAATCAATAGATAAATTACTTTTTGAAGTGCATAAAGTGCATTCGGATGTTCGACCTGATTTGTTTAAACAAGGTGCTAAAAAATACACTGATGAAGAATTAATTGCAATAATTAATAATGACAAAACACCTGTTTTTGTTGCATAAAAAAGATAATAAAATTTTAGGTTATGCTTTTTGTATTCATAAACAATTTTTGAACGACAACAATATGACAGATGTTAAAACATTGTATATTGATGATTTGTGCGTAGAAAAAGCTGCTCGTGGGCAACATATTGGGACATTGTTATACAATTATGTAATCAATTTTGCAAAAGAAAACGGTTATTACAACGTCACTCTAAATGTTTGGGCAGATAATACAAACGCAGTAAAGTTTTATGAAAGTATAGGATTAAAAATCCAAAAAATCGGAATGGAAAAGATTTTATAAATTAATTAAAT
>CALEJY010000240.1 GCA_937898445.1 uncultured Candidatus Melainabacteria bacterium
ACTTCTGAACTTCTAAAACCGGATAATTTCAGAGATTTAATCAAAAGCAAACTTTTAGATGAAAAGAATTATGACTTTGCTTATACGGGATTAATAAGATGTGCACATTGTGGCTGTCGATTAACGGCAGAATTTAAAAAAGGTAAGTATATTTATTACCATTGTACTGGTAATAAAGGTGGCGAGTGCAAAAGAGATTATATTAATGAATTAATGGTTGATAAGGCTTTTGCTGAGATTATTCGATTGATAGTAATTCCTCAAAATATTAGAGAGCGAATCTTGAAGGAGCTAAAACTTGTACATGAAAAGAAAAACGGGTATTCAAAAGAAGTTAAAAATAATATTATCAAGCAAATAACAAGATTGGAGAATAGGATAGAGGAAGCGTTTACCCTCAAATTGGACAACGCTATAACTCATGATTTTTGTAAGTTGTTACTTGAAAAAGTTACAATTTTTTTAAAGTCTCAAAAGGCTAAAGCTAATTTTATATTTGAACATCGTAGAAATACTCACTATGATGAATTAGAAACTTACATGCGTAAGGTTATTGATTGTGAACAGTATGTATTAAGCTTAAAAGCCTTGACTAAAAGTCAATCAAAATGCTTACAATTGGCGGATATAATTGCTAGTTCCACTTATCAAGCCTTTGAACCTAATCAATATGATGGAGATGTTGAACCTTTATATTATATGAAGCTTTCTGATAATATATTTATGCACAATGGTAAATGTTTGGGTTATGGTTTAAAATTGCCCACATTCAAGAAGCAATCGCAACACTCTTAAGTTGAAAAATTTGTTTAGGTGTCATATAATTAAGAATTTTCATCGGACGATTGTTAATCCAATCTTCAACATACGCAATTTCTTCTTCTGTAATTGTAGCAAAGTTTGTTCCTTTTGGAAAGAATCTTCTAATTAAACCATTAATATTTTCTACTGTTCCCTTATCATTACTACAATATGGACGGGCAAAATAGGATTTACAATCGAGTATCTCGTTAATCTTTTCATGTTGACTAAACTCACAACCATTATCATATGTTATACTAATTATGTTATTTGATAACGGTTTCAAAGCTGTAATTATCGATTGGGAAGTTGCTAATGCTGTTTTTGAAGCCGTTTTCATTATATGCACATATCTTGAAACTCTTTCAACAACTACAGTTAGACAAGGTAATACTTTACCATTCTTTTTACAAGATTCTATACTATCAGCTTCAAAGTGCCCAAACTCTGTTCTCTCATTTGCTTCCTGTGTTCGTTTGGAAATATCAACTCTATTTGGTATATTTTTACCTGTTCCTACTCGTCTATGTCTTTCTTGTTTTCTTGGTTTTCTTCCAAATGGTCGTCTTAATAAATATCTGCTTAATCCCTTCGGGGAGGAATAAATGTATATGTAAAGGGTTTCATGTGAAACTGTTTCTCCGAATTTTTCTTTTAATTCTTGTGATATTATTTCAGGGGTATATCCTCGTTTTAATTCACATTCTATGAAATATGATACATTACTCTGCTGCAAGAATGTATTAGGGCGTAAATGGCTTTCACGCCATTTATTTCTTACATTTTTGTCTGTTTGTGAGCCAATATATTTCCCTCTGTAATATATTGCATTAGGTCTGTTTAATTCTCTACTTATTGTACTCGGACTTCTGCCTAATTCTTTAGCTATTTTGCGAACTGACAAGCCCTCACCTTGTAGTATTGTTATTTGGTCTCGTTCCTCTGAACTTAGATGTTTATTGTATCGTAGCATCACTAACTCCTTTCTGGTTTGATTGTACTATATTTGAGGTGTTAGTGTTGCGATTACTTCTTGAACTTGGAGGTTTAAAATTGTTTCCAAATGATACAGATATTGTTGAACAAGAAAAATACTCTTGGATAAATGAATTGTTAAAAAATCTTAGCAAAAGAGTTGAAAAATAGAGAATTATAGGTTATACTAAAAGTAGATAGATTAGCGCCTGGTTAAAACAACGTTGGGAAATCCCAGCAGTACCTTAATGGTATGGTGTGTTGTTCAGGGGGTCTATCTTTTTTATTTTTTATATAAAATTGGGGAGTGTGAACCAAATGACAAGACACAAAGTTTTTATTAGTTATCACCACGCCAATGACGAAGCATACAAAAGAGAATTTATAAGAGTTTTTCAAAATTACTTCATTGACAAGTCTGTACATGTAGGAGAATATGATGAAGATTTAAGTACTAATTATATAAAAAGACTTATAAGAGAAGAAAAAATTACTGATAGTAGTATTATTGTTGTGTTAATAGGTAGTGAAACATATAAAAGAAAGCATGTTGATTGGGAGATTTCTGCTGGTCTATCATGTAAAGCTGGTGGTTGTTCAGGTTTGATTGGTATATTGTTTGGTGATAAATTTTGCTATCAAACACTAATAGCTGATATGAAATCCGTAAACAAAAAAATAATAAGCTATAGAAAAATTTTGGAGCAAATAGTATTTGGTGAAGAGCTACAACTGGAAGAACAAGAATCTTGATACTTTTTTATCTCTACTCACGCGTGTTTTAAGTGGTTTGAAGTTTTAATTGTGGAAACTTATGCAATTATACTTGAACACACCTGCAAACTCGCGTCAGCGGCCTCTCAGCGAATATTTTGTTATAATAACAGGATAAAGTTTTTATTAGGTTAATATTCAGAGTTTTTAGCAATGTTCACATTAATGCCAGTATTTTGCCACAATCTTGCCATAAAGTTAGATTAAACTTCGTTAGTCTAGTTTTCCCTCCGGTAATTTTTTATTATCAATAGATGAAAAGAAAATACCGTAGTTCTCTTTTGTAATAGTTAGGTTTTAGACATTAAATGGACAAATAAGTTCATTTCTCAAAGAAAACTACTGGAAAATTATTTTGGTTAAAAATGTTAAAATGTACTTGTTTTGGCTAATCGAGAAAATTATCAGCGTGGTCGAAAAAGAAAAACCCCACCCAGCACCACACTCCACGTTGCAATAGAGGTGATGGAATGTGGGTGGGCTTTAAAATCCAATTATGTTTTTGAGTTCAGAGGATTTTTTAACTTTTACTTCTTCAGAAAGCATTTTTGTTATTTCTTCAATATCTGTTGTACCCAAGAAATCAACTTTCTTTTTCACGGTTGCAAAATCACCGGAAGTTAATCCCTTGAGTTGCAAGTTAGAATCTTTTATTTCGAAAAAGTAGTCCATAGCAAGATTTGCTTGTTTTTGTGTCAAAAAGTCAAATCTAATCTTGAAAGTAAATCGTCTCAAACTAGCTTCGTCTAAGGTATCAAGTAAGTTTGTTGTACAGATAAAAGGATACTCTGCTGCTTCCATTTGGGTTAGCATTTCATTGACTTGTGCAACTTCCCAACTTCTTACAGCATTATTCCTATCTTGCAAAAATGTATCAGCTTCGTCAAATATTAGCATAGCTTTTTTAGATTTTGCTTCACTGAATGCTGCGGCAATATTTTGTTCAGTTTCTCCAACATACGGGGAAATTAAATCACTTGCACGTTTTAGCAAGACTTCTATTCCAAGTTGTTCGGCTAAATATCTTGCATAACTGGATTTTGACGTTCCGGGTTCACCATACAAACACATTGAAAAGTTGAGTTTGTTTGAAGATTTAATCTTTTCAGTTAGAGCATTAATATCCATGTTAGCATTGATTAAATCAACATTGTAATCCCCCATACTCTTTTTAGGTTCTTGTTTTACAACCTTTTTCTTATCCACAACTTTAGCTACATTTTCAATAAGTTCCTCAAAATCATCAACAGAACCGTTAATCATTTTGGTCGTTTTTACTGCATTATTGATTAGTGCTGGAGGGATATCATAATTCTTGTTTAATTCTTCAATCTTTTCCTTAGAAACTGTTAGTTCATTCTTTTTTAGCACTCTGTTCCAAATATTCAATCTTGAATCTTCTGAAAGCTTTTCAAACTCGATACAATAAGTCATTCTTCTTAGAAATGCCGGATCAACATCATAAATATTATTTGTTGTCCAAATTACTGGAACAGGAGTTGTTTCAATAATCTTATTTAAATATCCTTTTGAAGCTGTACCATCAGAACCAAATCCTCGATTCAAGACATCTTCAGCTTCATCAAAAAGAATACAAGCATTGCCAATTCTGGATAGAATTTGTTGTTTGGCATACAAATCAGCCAATCTTTCTGTTCTTTTGGCTTCTTCGCCATAACAATCTTCTGTTTTGACTGCATACAATGGAACATTAGAAACATTAGCAATAAGTCTTGAAAATTCACTCTTTCCAGTTCCGACATGACCATGCAAAAGAATATTCACACCTTTAGCTTCTGTTTGAACAGCAGATTTAAGGATTTTTAAAACTTTTTCCTGTTTGTCTTTAATATGAGAAAAGTCGTTTAATGTAAGAGAAGATTTTTCGGGTTCCCCTAAAAGAGTAGAGGTTATTTTTTCAACCGTATTACAATTTGGAGAATCAAAGATTTTCAGCATATTAGAATTTATAGAAACATTATTTCGTTTCGGGATTAGGTTTTTGTAATAAAGACTATCTAGTAATCTATCTTTTTCTCCGTATCTGATTCCGAGATAAAATCTACAAAAATTATCTATACCGTAACCATACAGACAACCGTCAAATTGTGCAAAAACCTTGTTCAATTCTTTAACAAGAGCGTAAGTAAAAATCGCCATTTCTTTATCATTCATATTAAATATTTTCTGAATTAAACAAAGACGTTTTTCAACAGGAGTTTGAATTGGTTTAATCTCTGCTTTAAGTTTTTTAATCACAACTTTCAAATCTTTTACAAAAGCTTTCTTTTCTTTGATTGTTTCTATTTCCAAACAACCATCAGCATCAAAATTAAAATTGCTTTTCTTAATTCTAAATTTTTCCAAGAAGGAATCAAAGAAACTGTCAAAGTTGTAGGAGTTGTAATCAATCTGACAGCAAAGCTTGTCCAAGTAGTCCAATAATAAACGTTTTTCAAAATTATTCATAACAAATTACCTCTATTGCATCTACAGCTTAACGCATCTGGGAAATTTGTCAGGGCCTATGAGAGGATTTTGTTACAAAGGGACGCAATTAAGGGTTATTTGTATGTTCCAACTTTTCTGCCGTATTTATCGTATTGAGTTATTTTGCCAGAAGAATCTTTTTTCAAAGTTCCAGTCTTTTGCCCATATTTGTTATAATGAGTTGTTGTTCCGTTAGAATTTGTTTTGTAGGTTCCTGTTTTAGAGCCGTACTTGTCGTAGGTTGTATATCCGCTTGAAGTTTTTCTCGCAGTTCCTGTTCTACTGCCATATTTGTCATAAGTTGTGTAACCACTAGAGGTTTGTTTAATTGTTCCGGTTTTACTTCCATAACGGTCATAAGAAGTTGTTACCGAACCGTTTGTGCGATAGGAACCTGTTTTTGAACCGTATTTATCGTATGCTTTAGTCGTCGCACAAAGAGCAAAGCTAGCACTCAAAAACAACGTGAAAATCGTTA
>CALEJY010000241.1 GCA_937898445.1 uncultured Candidatus Melainabacteria bacterium
GACAAGATTAGTAAGCGATTTATTGCAACTTACAAAATTTGATTATAAAAAAGTAATCATGATTTTGCAAAAAGCTTTAACTCTCAACACTGATGACGATTTTTATACTTTCTTACCAACTTTGTACACAAAATTAGGCGAGAATTTTAACAAACTCTCAGATTGGTTTAATTCGCTAAAATACTACGAATTAGCAGAAGAATTTTATGTTTCAACCGGCGATACTCAAAAAATCAACGAATGCAAATATGAAATCGCAAATATCTATTACATAACATTCAAAAGAGAAAAATCAAAAGCAATATTAAAAGAAATTGTAGAAGAAAACATTTCTCAAAACCTTAAAATAAAAGTAAAACTTTTGTTGGCAAGCATTACAGGCGAAAGCATAAAAGGAGTTTTACCTGACAGAATAGAAGGAATTGAGAAAAATGTTCTTGCGGAATTGTATTTTAAACACGCACTAAATTGCGATGAAGAAGGCGATATCGAAACCGCAGTAAAATATTACAAAAAATGCGTAGAAACCTCTCAAGATCCGAAAATTAACCAATACCTATCTTCTACCTTGACAAACCTTGCAACAATTTTTGATGAAAATGGAAAATCAGATTTAGCAATAAAATATTTGCAAGAAAGTTTGAGATTGGATGAAATTACGCAAAACTATAACGGGATTTATGTTTCGACAATGAAACTTGCCGAAATTAATACAAACAAAGCTCCTGAAAAAACTGTTGAATACCTTAAACGAGCTAAAAATTGTGCAATCGAATTAAATGAACCATTCTACATCGCATCATCTGATGTCGCATTGGGAGATTTTTACTATAACAGAAAAGATTACACAAATGCGCTAAAATACTACAAACAAGCTCATACGCTTGCAAAAGACAATTTTACAAAAGATAATATTGAAAAAATTGAAACACGAATAAATGACATAAAAAGGATTTATAATGCAGAATAAAGAATTTTTTAACGACTATATGAAAGCTTTTTTAGAACAAAATTCTAAACTTAACCTAATCTCAAAAAACGATGAAAAACTTTTATGGGAAAAACACGTTTTTGACAGTTTGGCTATTGAAAAATTCTTTGAAAAATATCAACTTAATCCTGATAATAAAAGAATTTCATTACTAGATTTTGGCACAGGCGGTGGTTTTCCTGCAGTTCCGATTGCTCTTGCTTATCCAAATATAAAAGTTACGGCAATGGACAGTATCAGAAAAAAAATCAACGCAATTTCTGCAATAAAAGACGAGTTAAATATCCACAATTTAACCCCTCTTTGCGGGCGTGTAGAAACGCTTGAAAAGAAATTTGATATAATTACCTCAAGAGCTGTAGCCAATTTAGGAAAAATTGTAGAATACGCAATACCGAGATTAAAAAACGACGGCTATTTTATTGCGTATAAATCAGTCAAAGCACCGGAAGAAATCGAAGCAGCTCAACCTTCACTAAAAAAATACAAAGCAAAAGCTTTAGACATAATTCAATATGACTTACCGCTGGAAGAAAATCACACAAGAAATTTGGTTGTGATAAC
>CALEJY010000242.1 GCA_937898445.1 uncultured Candidatus Melainabacteria bacterium
TTTTATGGAATTCAAAAATCAGAGTTTTTTCCCACATTTTTTCAAAATATAGATTTAGCACTATCTCCAAATAGAGTTAACGTGCTAGATAAAGGAGCTTTTGATGGGTTCCCACTGCAAAGTGAAAGTGGATTTTTTGGAGTTCCAATTTTTTGTTCTGATGAATTAGGTATAAATAAAAATTATGAAGATAAAAAAGATTTAGTAATTATAAAACCTGATATTGACGATATTATTCAAAATATTGAATATTTTATTAAAAATATGGAAGAACTAAAAAAAATTGGAGAACAAGGCAAATTAAAAATTCAAAAATATTTTGATATAAATCATCAAATTTCAGAACGAGAAAAGTTTTTAAATAAATTTTTGTTAAATTCTAATGCAATATAGTATAGATTTTTACAACTTGAACACCTAAAACTTATTATAATAGAAAACGGTGAGTACAAGCTCTCATACGAAATGCAATTCAGAACACAGGAGGAATCGAAATAGTTTGAACTATCAAACAAAAGAGAACTCACAGGGGTACCAATTATTCCTGTCATTTTTGCTTCAAAAAGTAAGTTTTAGGTTCCCTACCAATGTGGAATAAATTAAAAATTTCACTATGGTTTCTAAAATCTGTAAACAGATATGGTGAACCAATTTATGTTCCAGAAAATACAACAAAAGAAGAAGAAAATCAACTCAAAGAACAAAAAATGTTTTATTAGGTTTATACAATATATATTAACAGTGACTTTTGAAATGAAAATAATTGATACTCTTATATTCAATTAGACGGGTGGTTAAAATTTAAAATTTGTAATTAATTATTTTATTTACATTGCCCAAAATGCTCAAACTATCTGTTACAAGAAATCATTTCATGTGTTCTTTTACAAGTTTATTTACAAGAGTTTCAAACTCTGGGAAAGAAATGTCTACCCATTGGAATTCATTAATTTTTACAGGGTTTTCAGAAATTAAACCAGCAATATACATACTCATCGCTAATCTATGGTCATGGTATGTATCAACTTCGCAATCACCTTTTAAAGCCTTTTTACCATTAATAATAAATCCATCAGGAGTTTCATCAATATCAGCGCCAAACTTGCGTAATTCTTTTACAACAGCAGTAATTCTATCAGATTCTTTGTTACGCAAGTCTTGAGCATCTATAATTACAGTTGTACCTTCTGCTTGAGTCGCTAGTACAGCGATTACAGGTAATTCATCTATTAAGCGTGGAATTAAACTGCCTGAAATTTCGCAAGCATGTAAATCGGATGTTTTTACTCTTAAATCACCAACTTCTTCATTTGAAACAAGTTTTTTATCTAAAATTTCAACATCTCCGCCCATCATCTTAACGACATCTAAAATGCCTGTACGTGTAGGGTTTAGACCAACATTTTTAATGATAAAATCGGAATTTGGAACAATCAAACCTGCAACAATAAAGAAGGTTGCTGACGAAATATCTCCGCAAATTGAAATATCATGTGCTGTTAATTCTGAGCGTTTAATTGTTGTTTTTGCCCCATCACATTGAATATCTGCACCCAAATATTTAAGCATGCGTTCTGTGTGGTCACGAGATACATAAGGTTCTGTAAAAACAGTTTCTCCATCAGCATGCAATCCAGCAAGTAGCACGCAAGATTTAACCTGTGCAGATGCTAATTTTGAATTATATTCAATGCCTTGCAAATTTTGCCCATAAATTTTTAATGGCGCTTTAAATACATTCGAGTCAATTTTAGCTCCCATTAATGACAATGGTTCAATAACACGTTTCATCGGTCTTTTAGAAAGACTTTCATCACCAAACAAAACAGAATCAAAATTCTGTCCAGCTAAAATTCCTGATACTAAACGCATTGTTGTTCCTGAATTTCCGCAGTTTAAGTCTTTTGTCGGAGCTTTAAGTTTTCCGTCTGAAACTAGAATTAATTCTTGTTCTGATAAAAATTCATGCTCAATACCTAATTGAGAAAAAACTTTTAGTGTTGAATGACAATCTGCTCCACGAGAGAAGTTCGAAATTTTTGTTTCACCTTTGGCTAAAGAAGAAAACATAATTGCTCTATGAGAGATTGATTTATCAGAAGGGATAACGATTTCACCCTTCAAACCTGATGTAACTTTGCTAACAATTTTATCCATATAAAAATTTTAACATAAACCAAATGGAGGATAAATAAAAAAACGCTCTAAAGATATTTTTTTGACGTGCGATATAAAAGGCATAAGAAAACCGAAAGGTTTACTTACCTCCTCCCCAAGTCTAGTAGCCGCCGATTAGGTGGCTTTTTTTTATGGAAAATTAATAACCAAGATATGGATAAAAACCCTCTCGAAGTATTTCTGCCCAAAGAGCTGCTTCGTTCTTTTATGTCAAAATACAATCATTATTTTGAGTTAATATTAATTGAATTTAATGTTCCAAATTTTTTATCGTATATGTTCATGTAATTAACATATGCATTGCGAAAAAGATCTTGTCTTTTATTCCATGTATTAATAGAATTCGATTCGTTTTTTAATTCATCAAGAATATATGAGATAGAACTTTCTAAAAATGGTCCCATATACCTAATTTCATCATTTCGCATTGATGTTTGGATGCAAATCATTCTATGATTACACAATGTCATTGTATAATCATTTGAATTATCTAATATCGGTTGTAACAAAATAATCAAAGTTTGTTCACGAATTGGATAGATTATCTTATCATTTCCAATGTTTTCGGTTATATTTTCAATAATATTAGCACGACTTATTATTGGAATAAAAGCTAACAAAAATATTAAAATTATAATCAAATATTTATTATTCATTAAATTCATATTTACCTTGTGACATTCTTTCTTTTTTAGTTAAATTCATTTCTTTATAAAAAGAATTTTCAGTCAATTCTCTCCAACCAAAAGTATATTTATCTAAATTTACATTTTCACCATTTAAATAATTAATAAAAGCATTTACTTCTGTACATTGTCCCCCAATTAAGCCATTTTGATTGTTTGTACTATAGACTTTTGCAACACAAAGAGGCTTGCCATCCTTAGTGAAAAATCCCCATAAATATTGACTTAAAGAAATACTCATTGTTCCTAAAACTGCACTATAAGATTTGTTACTTATTGGGTCATAAACTTTGTATGTATAGTTTTCTGCCATTACAGGTAAAAATAAATTATACAAAAATATTGTACAGAATAAAAATCGTACCAAACTACATCTTCTAAAATTTTTCATGTCATTGTCCTTTCATGTATCAGTCAACACTTATTAATAAAAAATTACTACAATTATTACAATTAAAAATATCCCTAAAATTGCCCAAACAAAATTTTCAAAATCATTAGAAACTCCATTTATCCAATTTTCTTTTGTTTCTTTAAACATCCATCAAACCTTTTCATCTCTTTCTACAGTTTTATATTCAACATATTTAAAGCCACAACCATATTTGCATTCATCTGTAACTTCATATTCATCTTCATAAATTTTATGATAGCCGTCAGTTTCTTTTACAACATCAATCAATCTTGAACTACCTGTGCTAATTTTTGTTGAAACTAAAGCTCTATTTTCACAACAATTCGGGCAAACTTTAGTGACCCACAATCTTTGTGCTAACAATTTAAAAAGAATAGCTATAATAAAAAGCCCAATAAGAATACCCCAATAAATTAAATCTTTTTGAGTATGAAAAATAATAGCATCATATATACCTAATATTGAAATGCCTATCACAATCATTTCAAGTATAAA
>CALEJY010000243.1 GCA_937898445.1 uncultured Candidatus Melainabacteria bacterium
CCTCTTGAATATCAGCTTCTGATTGACCTTCAGCCTCTGTTCTGATAATTACGCCAACTCCAACAGGTTTAATCAAACTTACAACTGATTTAAGTCTTGCTCTTTCTTTAGAGTTTTCGATTTTTTTACTGATACTAATTCCAGGTTCGTTAGGCATTAATACCAGAAATCTACCAGGAAGGCTGATTTCTGTAGTAACTCTAGGTCCTTTATGCCCTGTAGGTTCTTTTACTACTTGAACAATTAATTTTTGTTTTGGAGAAAGTTTATCTTTCAAAGAGCCTTTTCCCATAACGTCTTGTGCGTGCAAAAAGCCCATTTTGTCAACACCAACATCAACAAATGCCGCATCAATACTTGGCAAAATATTGTCAACTGTTGCTAAATAAACATCTCCTAAAATTACATCTCCTCTTGAAATAAAGAAATCTGTAACTTTTCCACCTTCCATAACTGCAGCGATATTGTCACGCTCTGCAATGATAATCCTTTTATCAGCATTCTGTTGTTGCTGATGATTTTTAAAATTGTGTCTGTCGTTTGCCATAAAAAAATCCTTTATAATTCTTGTAAATCTTTGTCAAAGAAACGGGTGCGCTTGATATTAAATGTGACACCTGATGCAATCAAATTCATTAAAACATCTGCTCTCAATGCCGGAATACCTGCCTCTACAGTCCCGTCTTCTTTATTAATTGCTGATTGACCGGTTTTTAATACTATGAACAGACTTTCATCCTCAAATCTATATGATTTTATTGAATTTTTAATGTCTGTTTTTTTAATTAAACCTTTTTTGTTTTTCTTCTCGATAAAAATTTCTTCGGAAGATAAAACTTTGTCTGTATTATATCGTAAACTTGCAAAATCGTAAAGTGATTTATTAAAAATATCAACTTTATATTCTGCCCACTGCACAGTAATATCAATTGCTGGAGCATTTTTAGGGATTTTTACAATACTTATAATTCTTGATTCTTTTGGAAGAACTTTCTCTAACTTTAGTTTGAGTTCATCTCCCGTCAAATCGTTAAATAGTTCCACAACAACCAATTCCCCATCACTTTCAGCAAACAATGGAAGCGCAACCCCCATAGAAACTTTCATTGAAGGGTTATAGCCCAATGAATACACCACATCCAAATCTGTCCTTGCAATCGCTTTAAAGAAAGTATTTTGCCAATCAAGATGTGAAAAATATTTTAAAATTCCGGTTTTTGTCAATTTAATTCTATATTTATAAACCTCTCTATCGTAACCGTTAATGGTTGTCGGATCTTTGTGTTCAATTTTCAAATTTTGAGCTTTTTCGCATGCTCGAAACGGCTTTGCAAGAATTTTCCGAGTTTTCAAGTTAGGGCAAACCCCACAATTTACACATTGCTTTTCACAAGTAGGAACTATAGATGCTTGGAGGCTAAGAGGCTTAGATGCAAAGTCGTTTACAGCAATGTTGTATTCATTAACTAACCAACTTTTATCAATTCCGGTATTTATGAAATCCCATGGAAGTTCTTCATCTGTAGAATACTGATGTTTTGCTCGTTCTGCCAAATCAATTCCTAATTCTTTCGCAGTTTCATGCCAGATATCTTCCTTAAAATATTCACCCCACGCATCAAGGTAACAACCTTTTTTATAAAGTGTTTCAACATATTTGCAAAGCGATTTATCACCACGTGTCAAAACCGCCTCTATTTGTGAAATCACATCCTCATGGTAATTAATTTTTAACCCCTTAATATGTTTCGTTTTTTCTTTCAAATATCTGATATGCTCAGAAACCTCTTTCAAATCCATTTGACCACACCATTGGAACGGCGTGAAAGGTTTTGGGACAAAAATTGACAACGTACAAGTTATATCAAGCCCATGATTTATACCTTTTTCACGTTTCAACAATCTTGCACGATATTTAATCTTATTCAAAAGATTTGCCATTTCATCCATATCTTCAAGCGTTTCAGTCGGAAGTCCGCAAATAAAATAGAATTTAATTCTTGACCATCCGTTTTCATACAACGTCAAAACGGCGTTCAAAATCATATCTTCCGTAATATTTTTCTTTATTACATTTCTAAGTCTCTGACTTCCTGCCTCCGGAGCTAAAGTCATTGTTGATTTTCTTACACTCTGAACCAAATTTGCAAGCTCAAGATTAAAACCGTCAATACGTTGACTTGGAAGCGATACGGAAATTTTCTTTTCATTAAAATCAACCGCTAATTCTTTTATAACTTCGTTTATATTTTTATAATCGTTTGATGACAACGAAAGCAAAGAATATTCATCATATCCGGTATTTTTAACTAATTCTTTAGCAATTTTTATAATATCTTCTGCCGGTCTTTCTCTCAAAGGAAGTGTGACATGTCCGGGTTGGCAAAAACGACACATTCTACCACAACCACGTCTGATTTCGACAACTGCTCTATCTTGAACAGATGTTGAAAAAGGAATTGGATACGATTTTAAAGCAGTTTCGTATTCCAATTGAGCAATTCTTTTAGTTACCTTGCCTCCGATAGCTGCTGACCAACGACCAGATGAAACTATTCCCTCGCCACTTGGGGATAGGGTAGAATTGCTTTGCGAGCTTAACGAGCTTAGCAATTCGGGAGAGGAGCTAACAAGAGCCTTAATTCTCTCACTTCTTGGCAAACCTTTTGTTTTTTCTAAGATTTCACAAACTTCTCTTAACGCGTCTTCCCCATCACCAATCATAAAAACATCAATAAAATCAGCCATAGGAAGCGGATTGTACGCACATGGTCCACCTGCCATAATTATAGGATCATCTTCACCTCTCATATCGTTTCGATAAGGAATACCGGACATTTCCAATAATTTTAAAACAGTAGGATACGCCAATTCATATTGCAAAGAAAAACCGATTGCATCAAAATCTTTTAAATGTCTTTTGCTTTCAACACCATATAACGTTTTTGGTTTAAAATCACCTTCCGGCGCATAAGCTCTGTCAGCCATCCAGCCTTCATGCCTGTTAACAACATCATACAAAACCCTTACACCTAAATTACTAATCCCGATTTCATATTTATCAGGAAAAACAAAAGCATATCTCACTTTTGCAGAATCAAAATCTTTGTTA
This sequence comes from uncultured Candidatus Melainabacteria bacterium, assembly GCA_937898445.1. Classification (GTDB taxonomy): domain Bacteria; phylum Cyanobacteriota; class Vampirovibrionia; order Gastranaerophilales; family Gastranaerophilaceae; genus Stercorousia. The sequence continues at coordinate 3,113 of CALEJY010000243.1, forward strand.
TAAGACAAAAATTCACCACCTACATACTGATATGGCTTTGTACAATTATATAAAGCTTCGTGATTTTCTCTAAAAAAACAGTTCAATTTATCCTCTCAATCTTGACAGATGGAAGTTTTATTTTAAGCCGGAGTATCAGGAAAATATTTGTCAATTTCGATGATAGTTCCGTCTAACGTGTTTTCTTGAAACGATTTTATAAACTTAAACAAATCCGCATTTGGCACATCATAATTGTACAAAACCGTGTCACCTTTATATTCTCTCATTACTCTAACAATATAATGACATCCTTGTGCATATTTTTTAAGATGTTCGGGATTAAACTTGTTACCGTTATGATCTTTATCAATTCTTACATAATTAAAACCGGCGTAAAACTTAACTTTTTCCTCTGTTTCAGGCTTTACGCTATTATTATGCTTAGAAAATATATCAATAACTTTTTTATTTATCTCATCTGCCATATTATTATTAAACTATAATTATATATGTCATGTCTAAATATTAAGCAAATTATTACAATTCAAAAATTTTGCTTGATAGAACAAAACTTTTATCACAGAATAATAGTCATTATAAGGAGAGTTAAGAATGTTTTATATAAAGAAAACCGCATCCACAGGAAGATATGAGATCAATATATTTGGATTAAAAATGAAATTCCGCATAAACGGAAGTAAAGACGAAATTTACAAAGAAAAGATTGATAATTTGTTATACGAACTATCAGATCCAAGAACTTTGCAAAGCGTTAAATTACCTAAAATCTTAAATGCGTGGGATGCACTTTATGCAATTCATTCTAGCAACAAATCCGTTGCAAGATTAGGCGATGGAGAGTTTAAACTAATTATGGGAGAAAACATTAGTTTTCAAAAATACGATCCCGAACTATCAGAAAGACTAAAAAACATTCTGCGGAACCAAAACGACAATATTTTGATAGGAATAACAGATATTTTCGGATATTGTCCAAACGATTATTTGCGCAGAGTTATGTGTTCATGTCGAGAAACACTTTACAAATACATTGATTTTAATAAGACTTATATTGACACCAATGTAAGTCGACAATTACATTTCACATCTCATGAACAGGGAGAAGATTATTACAATAAATTAAAATCAATTTGGGCTGACAAAGATGTTGTCATTGTTGAAGGTGCCGGAAGTAGATTGGGAGTTGGAAACGATCTATTGAACAATGCTAAATCAGTAAAAAGAATTATTTGTCCTATCAAAGATGCTTTTTCTAAATACAGAGAAATTTTGGCAGAATGTTTAAAACAAGAGAAAAATTCATTATTTGTTATGGCGTTAGGTCCAACAGCTACTGTATTGGCAGAAGATTTGTCAAATAACGGCTATCGTGCATTAGATATGGGACATCTTGATACTGCTTATGAAGCATTTTTAAGAAAGTCTGAAAAATTTGTGCATATAGAAGGTAAAATCGTTTTTAACGAAGAACGCCATAACAACCTCCTAAAACCTTGCACAGACGAAAATTATAACAAGCAAATTGTTGCAAATTTTAATTAAAAAATAATATCAAATCCTTCCACCGCAAGCGGTCCTCCTGCATATCGCTTTTGTTTTTGTTTAAATAGCAACAGAAGGATCGTGACTT
>CALEJY010000244.1 GCA_937898445.1 uncultured Candidatus Melainabacteria bacterium
TCTATATCTACACCAAAATAAGTTGATCCCGAACCGGACATAATTGATTTCGGATACGATTTTTTTATCGTTTTTAATTCATAGTAATCGTCGATTAATGCCCATTCTAAGTCGTTTTCAAAACTTTCTCTATCACCAAATTCGGATTTGAAATTATTCGATTTTTTATCAGAAAATTTTGTATAAGCTTCTTTTGCACTAATTCCAAGATTTTGTGGTTTGATTAACGAAATATTCATTTCTTCAAACGGAAGTTTGTCTAAAATCTCACCTCTGCCACTTGTCATTTGACGACCGCCTTCAAGACAGAAATTCAAATCAGAACCGAGTTTTGAACATAATTCATGCAACTCTTTTCTTGATAAAGGTTTGTTAAAAATTTCATTTAATCCGAAAAGTGTTCCCGCAGCATCAGTACTTCCACCTGCCAAACCAGCCGCAACCGGGATGTTTTTGTCTATATAAATATCAATTTTGTATGGAGAAAGATTTGTTTTTTCAATAAACAACATCGCCGCCTTATAAACAAGATTTTTTTCATTATAAGGAATTTCAGTGCTATTTCCCGACAAATTTATCTCAAATTTTTCAGATTTTTCAACATCAATCGTCAAATAGTCATACAAACTGATTGTTTGCATAATGCTTTCGATATTATGGAAACCATCCGGGCGTTTGCCTGTAACCTTTAGGGTTAAATTGATTTTTGCAGGACATTGAATTTTCATTTTAAAAGCTCCTCAGAAAGTTTTCCAAATGTTTCGATTGAAAGCTTTTCACCTCTGATATTTTCATCAAGTCCTAAATTTTTCAATGCAATTTGAATTTTTTCTTTAGAAAAACCGCCTGACATCAAGCAATTTTTGATGTTTTTTCTACGTTGAGAAAATCCTGCTTTAATTACTTTTCTAAAATGTTTATAATCCGTCAAATCAAGCAGAGGTTTTTCTCTCACAACCAATTTTACTAACGCCGAATTAACTTTTGGCGCAGGGTAAAAAGAGCGTCTGCCAACGAGTTTCATAATCTCAACATCTGCCCAAAACTGTGACAAAATCGTTAAAAGTCCATACTGTTTGCCTGACGAATTTTCATCAGCAACCATTCGACGTGCAACTTCTTCTTGAACCATCAACAAAATATCTGTAATTTTATTTCTGTTTTTGTTATCTAAATCGTCGATTTCACCCAAAAGATGAGCAATAATTGGACTTGTAATATAATACGGAATATTTGCAACAACTTTAATTTTGCCCTCGCAAAGTTCTGACAAATCTTGTTTCAAAATATCGTTATGAATGATTTTTAGATTAGACGCATCAAGTTTTTCCAACTCTTTTATTGCTTCTTCATCAAGCTCAATTGCAATAACCTGTTTGGCATGCTTTACCAATTGTTCTGTTACAAAGCCAACACCCGGTCCGATTTCGATAATGGTATCATCAGGATTAATATCCGCAAAATCAATGATATCGG
>CALEJY010000245.1 GCA_937898445.1 uncultured Candidatus Melainabacteria bacterium
TGATATTTTTCATCAATTTTTCGATTGCCTTGATGTACAATTCAACCTTTTCATCATCATTCTTACCGCCCAAGCCTAATTCGTCAGCGATTTGACCATATTTAGCTTTTGCGTTAGGGAATTTGTATTGAGGGAAGATTGCTTGTTTTTTAGGACAATCTACAGCGTTGTATTTAATAACTTGTCTGAATAACAAAGCGTTAGCAACACCGTGTGGTACGTGGAACATAGCACCCAATTTGTGAGCCATAGAGTGGCACAATCCTAAGAATGAGTTAGCAAATGCCATACCTGCAATTGTTGCAGCATAGTGCATTTTTTCTCTTGCGATTGGGTCGTTAGCACCTTCATTGTATGAACGTTCTAAGTATCTGAAGATTAACTTAGCTGCTTCTAATGCATTTGAGTTTGTGAAGTTTGTAGCCATACAAGATACATAAGCTTCTGTTGCGTGAACTAAAGCATCAATACCTGATGAAGCTGTCAAACCTTTTGGCATACCATCAACGAAGTTAGGGTCGATGATTGACATATTTGGAGTCAAAGCATAATCAGCGATAGCGTATTTTACGTGAGTTTCATCATCTGTAATAATTGCAAATGGTGTAACTTCTGAACCTGTACCTGAAGTTGTTGGGATAGCAACCATTGTAGCTTTTTTACCCAATTCAGGGATTTTACAAATTCTTTTTCTGATATCTAAGAATCTCATAGCGATATCTTCAAAGTTTGTATCAGGCTGTTCATATAATAACCACATAATTTTAGCAGCATCCATTGGAGAACCGCCACCTAATGAAATGATAACATCAGGTTCAAATGGTTTCATAATGTCCATTGCTTGCTTAATTGTTGACAAAGTTGGGTCAGGTTTAACATCGAAGAATACTTCGTGGTCCATACCGATTTCATCCAAAACTTTGATGATTGAATCAACAGCACCTGAATTGAACAAGAATCTATCTGTTACGATGAATGCACGTTTTTTACCTTCAAGTTCACGAAGAGCTAAATCAACAGCACCTCTTTTGAAGTAAACTTTTGGCGGAACTTTGAACCAAAGCATATTTTCTCTCCTTTCAGCAACTGTTTTGTAGTTCAATAAGTTTTCAACACCGATGTTACCAGATACGGCGTTTTTACCCCAAGAACCGCAACCTAATGATAATGACGGTTCAAGTTTGAAGTTGTACAAGTCACCGATACCACCTAATGCTGATGGAGAGTTGATTAATACACGGCAAGCAGGCATCATGTTAGCGTATTTGTCAATTCTTTCTTGACTTCTAGCATCTGTGTAAAGGTCTGCAGTGTGACCTGCGCCACCTTTTGATACCAATTCGTAAGCAACATTTGCAGCTGCTTCAAAATCTTTAGCTCTGTACATAGTTAAGATTGGAGAAAGTTTTTCTCTTGAGAATGGATCTTCCCAATCAACTGATGGTCTTTCAGCTAACAAGATTTTAGAAGTTTTTGGAATTTCAAATCCTGACAATTTAGCGATATTGTAAGCACTTTGACCTACGATGTCAGGGTGAGCAGTTCCACGTTTTGGATCGATGAATGGAAGATCGATCATTTTCTTTTCTTCAGCAGCGTTCAATAGATATGCGCCTCTGTAGATAAATTCTTTTTTAACTGCTTCATATACTTCGTCAACAACAACAACTGATTGTTCAGATGCACAAATCATACCGTTGTCGAATGTTTTTGACATCAAAATTGAAGAAACAGCCATTTGAATATCAGCAGTTTCATCGATTAAAGCACAAGCGTTACCAGGACCAACACCTAATGCCGGGTTTCCTGATGAGTAAGCAGCTTTAACCATTCCAGGACCGCCTGTAGCTAAGATGCAAGCGATGTTAGGGTGTTGCATCAATTGGCTTGACAATTCGATAGATGGAACATCAATCCAGCCGATAATATCTTCTGGCGCACCAGCTTTAACTGCAGCTTCGTAAACAACTTTTGCAGCAGCAATTGTTGATTTAGTAGCTCTAGGGTGTGGTGAGAAGATGATTGCGTTTCTTGTTTTCAAAGCAATTAATGATTTGAAAATAGCAGTTGAAGTTGGGTTAGTTGTAGGAACGATACCTGCGATAACACCAAGAGGTTCAGCAACTACTTTAATACCGTTTGCTTTATCTTCTTTGATTACGCCACAAGTTTTAGCGTGTTTGTGTTTGTTGTAAATATATTCTGATGCGAAGTGGTTTTTGATAATTTTATCTTCTAAAACGCCCATACCAGTTTCTTCGTGAGCCAATCTAGCTAGAGGAATACGAGCTTTGTCAGCGGCAGTTGCAGCTGCTTTGAAGATTGCATCAACTTGTTCTTGAGTAAATGTTGCAAAAATCTTTTGAGCTTTTTTAGCTCTTTCGATAAGCAATTCCAATTGTTCAGCACTGTCAACAAGAGAAGACTTGTTTAGAGTCTTTTCAAGGTTTTCAACAGTCTTTTTGCTTTTTGTTGTCATATATTTTTCTCCTTGTATATTGTGCAAGACGCACATTTTGTAAATAAGTTTCAATTGTTTTTTATTCGTGAATTATTTCACAATTACATTATAAAATAAAGAAATTTTAAAAGCAAGTGTAATATTTACAATCTTTATATGAATTTAATATTTGGGTGAGATAATTGGGTGATAAGGCTATAAGGCGATAAGGCGATAAGATGTTACATATATAAAAATTAATATTTTACAACCTTTTCAAAAATCCCTATTGTCCTATCGCCCTATTATCTTATTGCCTTGCGAATTTAATTGTAATATTTTTTCACATGACACTAGCAAAAAATTTTTTTCTCATGTATTATTACATTCATAATAAATTTAATATTTAATTATGGATGACGAAATGCAATTATTAATTGACAAAGAACTTAATTCCGATGACAAGATTTTGAAGCCAGACTTCAATTCTAAGACCGGTCGCGAGCTACTCGCCTTTTACCTCCAAACAAAATTTAAACAAATTTTGGCTTATGACAAACGATGTGAAACCCCAATATTCAAAGAAGTTGATCCAAGTTTCATTTCGAGATTTACAAAAAGACTGATTACAAAACCTGCCAAACGTTTGTTAATCGGGATTGCCGGTGAATCGGCATCGGGTAAATCGACTGTTTGCCGAGAGGTGAAAAATATTATTGAGCGTCTTGATATGCCGGTTTCTGTTTTAAGTACTGATAATTATTTTAATGACATTTCTGCATTGATTAAAAAATATGGTAGTTTTGATAATTTGCGTGATAATGGTTACGATGTTGACTCTCCAAAGAGTTTTCAACTTGAATTGTTGCGACAAGATTTGCAAGATTTAGCGGAAGGTAAAACTGTTTATGCACCACGTTATGTTCCGAACGGTACTGGAGTTTCAATTCCGCATGCGCTTAAAATAGATTCTGATAAAATTATTGTAGTAGAAGGTATTGCTGCTCTTTATGAAGATATTCAGGATGTATTTGACGTAAAAATATATATAGAAACAGATAACGAAATCAGATTTAACAGATTTTTGAAACGTGCGCAAGAAGAACGAAATCAAGATAGAGAAAATGCGATGAAGCATTGGGAATATCTTTTGAATGTTGGCGAAAAATACGTTATCCCTTGCAGAAATTCTGCGGATTTTGTTCTTGATGGAAATTCTGATTTGAAATATTTTGACCAAATTTTAGAATATATTCATGCGATTACAAATAATTTTCAATAAAGTTTGTTGAGATGTCTTAATATTTTTTACTTGTTTTGCCAAATTGTGAAAAATGTGTTAGAATTTTTATTAACTGTTAATGTGAATTTTAATTAAATACACTTAATGGTTGATACGCTAATTAAATTATTTCATTATAATAGAGCAGGAAATAAGTAGAAATAGGTGGCAAGTGAGCAAAAATTTTATTGATAGATTTAATGAAGAAGGTAGTAAAGACCGCTTTTGGAGCTTAAACAAAAAAATTGGCGCAGGATTGGTTGTGCTATTTCTTGCGGTAATTATGATTAATACATCAGGATGTACTCAGGGAAATTCTGATAATTCCGGTGATGATATTACTGCAATTGAAGCAAATCAAGAGCAACAACAAGATACGATAAAAGTTGGGAACGACGGCGTAAATGCAGCGATTGCGCCTGATGATGTTTCTATTGTTGCAGATCAAACTGCGAAAAATAATACAATGGTTGCGATGTCAGTTGAGGATATGGGGCGTTCAGATCCATTCCTTCCTGAAGGAGAAAAGGTTGTTGTAAAACCAAAACCTAAAAAACCGGCATACGCAAATTATTTAATGCCTCCACCGGAAACTATTACGGTTGATTCTACTGCAACAGAAGTAATGACTACAAAAGTTTCAGGCATTATGTATGATAAATTTAACCCATCAGCAATATTAAATATTAGTGGTTCTGATTATTTGGTTAGAACAGGTGATGTTATTAACGGATATAAAATATTGTCAATCGGGAGAGAAACTGTTACGGTTCAATATGGCTCAAACGTATATAAAGCAAGTGTCGGCGAATTATTTACAGGCGAAGGCGTAAACTTTAATACAATATCTAATTTGAACAGTAAATTCGGAAGTAACAGTAATAAGCGTTAAAATAAAAAGCAGGAGCAGATATGAGAGATAAAATTACAAACAAAATTATTGCAAGCTTGATGTTAGCATCATTTGTGTTTACAAATAGTGCTATGATGGCTTCCGCAATGGAAAATGTTGGTGTTACTCAATATGGTCGTGATGGTAGACCGGCACTGAGAGATAACAGCGGAGATTATTCATTAAAACTAAAAGGTGATGTTAGTTTTGTTAGAAAAAATCCGGCAATTAGTATTAGCTTGAGAGATTCAGATGTAAAACAAGTTTTGAGAATGTTTGCAGATAAAGCAGGCATGAATATTGTTTTCCATGATTCTGTTTCCGGTCAAGTTACATTAGACCTTGTAGATGTTCCTTTGAATAAGGCTTTTGAAATGGTTATGGAAATCAACGATTTGAACTATGTTGTTGATGACAGAACTATTATTGTT
>CALEJY010000246.1 GCA_937898445.1 uncultured Candidatus Melainabacteria bacterium
ATCCCATCTATTTCTAATAGTTCATTTGCGGAACATGATTCTAAGATTATTTTTGTATTTTTATGACTATGCTTATAACTATGAGGTTCTTTATTTACAATCTTTTGATTGTTCGATTGCTTCTGCTGTTTTTGTTTTAATTTTTCGTGTGCTTGAAAACGTATCTTTTCTATTTCCCGAATTCCCTCTTGAGCTTTGGCATATAGGTCATTACTATTCTTTGTAACTTTATTGTAAGCTGTTATGGCATCATTAAAATGTCCCCATTTTTGGTATATATTTCCAAGAAACAGATTATATTTGTCATATTTTTCAGTTACCGATACATCAGTTAAGACTTTAGCTACCTCATCAACTCTTTTTATAGCTTTGTCTATTAATAGTTCTGCCCCTCTAAAATCTCGACGTTCTAAACACAATACCGCATCTTGATAAAAATTTTCCGCTTGTCTTTCTTCTGCAATTTCTTTCCAATTAAAAATCTTGGCAAACGGCCAAAGAATGATGTAAAGAATCATGATTATAACACCTAACAATACACCAATATATTGTAGGGTGTGCCAAAAATCACATATAGCCTTTATAATTTCCATCGATTTTATTCTTTACTCCATTTTACCAATCAATTTTTCTACCCATTTTACTTTTTGGTTTTACCGGAAAAACAAGTTTTTCCATTGCAAAAATCATCTGATGAGGTTGTAGTCCGAAATCAGCAGAAAATGTTTCAATATCATAATACTTTTTACCTTCTGCACGTTCTTTTACAAATCTGACTGCTTTTGTTCTATCAATCCCATCTATTTCTAATAGTTCATTTGCGGAACATGATTCTAAGATTATTTTTGAGGTTTTAGTTCTTTGTTTTTTCTCCTTTTTCCCTTTTGAAACATTGGGCTCCTCTTTTAGAGGTTCAGCTTGCTTTGGTGCCTCGTGAATTATTTTATAGTTTAAAATATCATGTACTATTTGGATATATGAAAGTTTTTGAACTTGTAACCCTTTCACCTTTTGAATATTGTCTTGAGCTTGTTGATATAGTTCGCTATTTGTTGAAACTTTTTCATAATAGTTCTTAGCTTCGCTATACCAACCCCATTCCTGATAGATGTCTCCTAACAACAAATTGCATTTACTTTCCTGGTTTGTCAGATAACTTTCAACTTCTATAAAACTCAAAGATGCAGACACATCTTTAACACGACTAATTGTCTCATTTACAAGATTTACTGCTGATTTGAAATTTTTTCGTTTCAACTTTATAGCTGCTTTTTGATAATAAATCTCAGGAATATTTTTTATATCGCCCAATTTATAACATGAAAGTCTTGCATCACAAGCAAACTCTGCATTAGAATAATCTTTGTCATTAATTTCGTTCGCTATGTAACTCAACAACGCTTCAAAGCTAAATTCATTTATAATTTTTTTAGACTTTGAAAAATATTCCATAGCTTCTTCTTTCATCGAAAGAAAGTTATAAATTTTAGCTATAGCTAAGGTTAAGTTTAAAAACTCAAAATCATCCCCATTGAATTTAATGTTTTGTTCAATAAGAGATTTCAGCTTGTTTATATCGTCTATAGAACCTTCTTGTGAGTAAAAGTTATGACCAATGTAACGTTCAACATTTATCATTTCTTTTTGAACTGTTTGTTTAATTGTTTGACTGGTTAAATATCTTGATACAAACCAAATAATCAAAATTGCACATATTAATCCTATCAAGATATGGAAAAACGCCTCAAATGACACATCACCTATTCCTATCATTAATAAAATTAATAATAGAAAGGCTATAAACAAAATTACAATACTTTTAGGTATAACGTTTTCCATTAATAGTTCCTTTACTTCTCTTTACCAGTCAATTCTCCGACCTAGCTTATTGCTAGGTTTTGCAGGGAAAATCAACCTATCTTGTATTAATATTCTTTGATGTGGCTGTAATTTATATTCCTTTACAAATGTATCTATCTCGTAGTACATTTTCCCTTTATTTCGTTCTGAAATAAATTTATTAGCTAAGTGTTCGTCAAATCCATCTATTGTAAGCAAATCAGCCTTATTACATGATTCTAATTTTATTTTCTTTGTGCTATTTGATTTCTTTTTTATTTTTTCTTTAGCTTTAGGACTTTTTGTATCAACTAAATTGTTTTTCAATAATTCAGCATCGGTCAGTTGAATTTTTGAACTATCTTCATAAGGTTTTTTGCTTCCTAGTTCCAATAATTCTAAGAATTCGGAATCACTTATATCCACTTTTTCTCCTTTTTCAAATAGTTCATACTCTTTATATTGAATAGTAGATTCATATTTGATATTATTATTTAGATTTATAAATTGAACATCTATATTAAAAACTTCTTTTAGTAAATTCTTAAGTAAAGATAAATTGGGGATATCTCTTCTGAAACCTTCCCGATAAGCAAATTCAATATCTGCAAATGT
>CALEJY010000247.1 GCA_937898445.1 uncultured Candidatus Melainabacteria bacterium
ACCAAGCAATTACAACGACTTTTTCTAACGCTGATGTCGAAGGTTTTAGAAAATTTATCAAAGAAAGCAACAACGTGAGCATGAACTGCTCTCAAAGATGTACAAAAGATGTTTGGACTTTGGCAAATAATTTAATAAAATGGGCAGAAATCCAGCCGGAAACAAAAAATGCGTTTTTTGAAATATTTATGCAACCGGTTGAAGGAAGAAATCCGGTTTCTGAGAACGCTTTACACTCAAATCTTTTTGAAAAACCGATTGAAGAAAGAAATTATATTTTAAAAGAAATCAAGCATGCACTAAAAAAAGATCCCAAATGCACAATTGGCATACTTTTGAGAAGCAATTATCAAGTTGCACAATGGATAAATTTCATCAATAATAGCGGATTAAAAAGCATTACAAGAAGTGAAAGTCTTGAACAAAAATCAATTTTCAGGACAATTTTTGCGATTATGCAAATGATTTTACATCCGTTTGACAATAACGTTATCGCAGACAATTACGAAATCCTTGCAGAGATGGGATTTTACAAACAACGTTTAGGGCTTGAAATTCGCAAATACGAAAATCCGTTTATTCAAATAAATTGCGACAATATAGAAAACATTCATCTTGCGCAATTTTATTGGGATTTGAACTATTGGAACTCCTTCCCGCACCTTGCACCGGAAGAACTCGCAATAAAAATCGGCTTGCATTATTTTTCATCAGAAATCGAGAAATCCAACGTATATTTGATTTCTACCTTGATAAAAAGATTGAGCATGAATTACAAAACATTTCCAATTTTGATTGAGAGATTGGGAGAATTGGCGAAAAAGCCATCTTTGAGCGGTTTCAAATTCTTCTCGGAAGAAGATGAAAGTGACAAAGAATTTTTGGCAGGAAAAGTTCAAGTTATGACGCTACACAAATCCAAAGGTGATGAATTTGATTATGTATTCATACCTGAATTGTCAGAAAAATCACTCACACTTGATTTTAATCAAATCAAACTTAAAAACGCTGATTTTACAGAAAACCTAAAACGTCTAAATCCGCAATACAAAGCAAAATCAGAGTTTGATATGAAACAAGAATTGGTATCTGAAAACTTGCGACTTTTGTATGTTGCAATAACCAGAGCAAAAAGACATTTGTATTTTTCAGCAAGCAGAAAAATTAAATCGTTTGAAAAAATCGTTGAACAAGAACCTAGTTTGATTTTTGCAGAACTACTGCCAAACACGGAGGAAAATAATGACTAATTATTCCCCAAATATGTTAAAAACATTCAAAAGTTGTCCGCTTAAATACAAATTTAAGTACATAGACAGAATTTCACTTCCGCAAAAAGCAAGCTTTTTTGAAAAAGGGAAAAAGGTTCATGCACTTGCGAACTATTATCTTAGAGGAGATGATATTTCTAAATTTGAGCCAACTTTAAACGAAAATGAAAAAATTGCATGGAACAATTTGAAAAACAATGAATTTTTCAACAAAAAATATGTAAATTCTGAATACAATTTGTCTTGCAAAATAGGAGATTTTTGGATTGGCGGAAGGTTAGATGCGATTGTTAAAGAAAAATCGGCTATCGCAACTTATTACATTCTTGATTACAAAACTGGCTCTATACCAAAAAATCCCGAATATGATTACCAAACAATGGTATATCTTCTTTGCCTGTCCAGTGCGCCGTTTATAAACTCACAAGACGAAATAAAATTTGTTTATATTGATTTGAAAAATAACCAAAACTGCGTAATTGCTTTTGCGCAAGAAAAAAAATCAGAATACGAAAAAGCTATAACGACAATTTGTTCAAATATCGAAAATATCCAAATACCGGAAGATATTGAACATCAAAAAATGTGCGATTTTTGCGAATACAAAAAGATTTGTATATAAAAAAGATGGGAAACACATTCAATATTCCCACCTATTAAATTTTCTAATATTTAATAGCTTTTTCTTGCAAAACTTTATAAGCACAATCAATTCCGGATACGTCGCTTTTTATACTTGGATTACAATTTGCAGAGTTGTTACTAATCCCAGAAGGAATTACACCTTTTTTACCCAACGCAAAAAGAAAAATATCTCGCCCCAATTTATTAGGGCGTTTGTCGCCATTTACATCAACATAAAAAATTCCATATGGTTTATCAAGATAATCAGGTACTCCAAAAACTCCATTTAAAGAAGGGGAAGTATGATCATAAACAATATTAGTCCCATCATTAAGAGTAACTGCAATAAAATCTAATCCCAACTTAGAAGTATCACTCCATCTAGCTTTTGCTCCAGATAAAGTCTGTGTTTGTTCTGCCCAACATCCAGCAGTATTATCACATTTTCGAAGAATTTTCAAATACGGTTCAAAATGTGCAAAATTTTCACGTGTTGAAGCTTGATTACTGTCAACAATAGTCCAAAAATCAATTTCACCATACTCTTGTTGTGCAGATATAGCAGCTTGTGATAAAATAGAATATGCTTTTTCTAATCTTGAAACAGTAGCAATATCTTGTTGTTTTTGAATTAATGCAGGCATAGTCATAGCCGC
>CALEJY010000248.1 GCA_937898445.1 uncultured Candidatus Melainabacteria bacterium
TCGCTTCTTAGCTTCTTAGCTGCCTAGCTGCTTTTGATACGGTCTTTTCACTTCTCACTTTTCACTTAAATCAGCTATTTTCCACATTAAAAAATCGCCCTTATCAGGCGATTTTTAATATATAAAATCTGGCAAATTTAATATATTTGCTTTGCTTGTTCTATGAAAGAGCCATTAATGCTTTTACTGAACGAGCGTTATCTCTAACTTCTTCATCAGAATGGTTTTCAACTGTGTCTTCTAAAATTCTGATTGCTTCAGATTTGTCGTTCAATGATAACAATTCGTTGATTGTACTCATTGCTACAACTGTTGACATATCATTAATGCCTTTTCCTTTATTAGAAATTACAACATTCAATGAATCATGCATATTCTTTTTTACTAATGCACGAGAAGTCATTTCTCTGATTGCATCAATTTTAGAATTTGTTCCAACATCTTCCAAAATTGAAATTGTTTCAGGGTTTTCATTTCTACCCAAACCTTCGATTATATTTGTTACATCTCTTACGATTTTTTTATCTACCATTTATATTCTCCTCCTCTATACAGCTGCTTCCCATGCTGCAACGCTATCAGACATCATTTGTCTAGCCATTGTCATATCTTCCATTTTTGCAACTGATCTTGCAGATGTCTTAGATGAGATTAAATCCGTTACGGATGTTCCCAAAATTTCTTTTGTTGAATTGAACATAGAAATAGCTTTTTCTTTCGCAGGTGCAAATGAGATTTCTACACTATTCAATTTGGTCCAACCATTTACAACATTTTCTTTAATTCTGTTACCAAATTCAACAACAGAACTAATCATGTGCTGGAATTTTTCGCCAATACCAGAAATAGAGCCAACTAAAGCACTAGCTTTTAATTTGCCTGTGAAGTTTGGGGTATTGTTTACTTTTTTGTTTGATGATTCAAATACGTCAGCAGTCAAAACATTTCCTTTGAAAGAAGATGCTGCAAACGGATTTGATGAATTTCGCTGTGTTACTGATTCGTGTTTACTAGTGTTAAAAATTCTTTCACGAATAGATGATACTGATAAATTTGCCATGCTAAATATCCTTTCGTATAATATCGACATTATAAGAATATCATCAGGCATAAATTTATGGGTCAACCTTTTGGAGGATTATTGTTTGAATTTCTGATACTTTAGTTGTAAAATTTAGCAAAAGGGATAGGTGGAATATGTACGAAAACTTAGAAAAATTAATAGAAACAGTTAGAATATTACGTTCAGAACACGGCTGCGAGTGGGATAGAGCGCAAACGCATTACTCTTTAAAGCCAAACATGCTAGAAGAAGCCTATGAAGCAGTCGATGCGATTGACACAGGCGACATTGCAAACCTTCGAGAAGAATTGGGAGATGTTCTATTACAAGTACTTTTACACTCCCAAATCGCTGATGATAACGGGGAATTTAACCTTGACGACGTATCAAAAGAGTTAAACGAAAAACTTATTCACCGCCATCCGCATGTTTTTGGGAACACTAAAGTTTCTTCAACACAAGATATTATTGATAATTGGGATAAATTAAAAAAAGAAGAAAAAACGGATAGAAAATCAGCTATGGATGGGATTTCAAAATCTCAAGCAGCTCTAATGAGTGCGCAAAAAATCAGCAAACGTGCCGTTAAACAAGGTTTTGAATGGCCAGATGAAAATTCGTTATATGAATGTATTCAATCAGAAATAGAAGAATTTAAAGAAGCAGAAACAGAAAAAGACCAATTGCACATGGAAGAAGAATTGGGAGATATCCTCTTTGCAATAGTAAATCTTGCTCGTTGGAACAAAATTGATGCGGAACAAGCACTATTAAAAGCTAATAAAAAATTCATGAAAAGATTTAGAAAGATGGAAGAATTGGCACAAAAACCACTTCTAGATTACAACTTTGAAGAATACGATCAACTTTGGAAACAGGCGAAAAAAGAATTAGCTAAATAGCCTTACCTTGCAATGTTTTTCACAATTTATTAACAAATGTAAACAACGATAACATCAAAAAGGCAATTCCTGAATAAAAAAATCCTTTATATAAATATACAGGAAAGAGGATAAGATTTTATGAAAGAACAGGAATTAAATACATTGATGTCAGTAGTTTCAGACCCTATTAAAAATGTTTATAAGATTGAGTCAAGAAAAGATTTGGAAGAAATCCAAAGAATTATTAGAATTTTTAATATTTCTGAAAACCAACACAACAAGCACACAATGTTGTCAATCAAAAATCTTGCAACACTTAGACTTGTTTTAAGCAACAACTAAAACTCGCCCATAAACCATAAATAAAAATAAACAAAACTAAAAAGCCCCGACACCAGAAAACCGAACGGAGCTTTTTTAGTTATTATAAATATTTTTTGATTGTATATGTCAAGTAATTCGTTGACAAAAATGTTTTTAAATTCTTGTCATCTTGAGCGGTGCTACGCACGTAGCCCTCTGACATAATATTGTATTCTTTTGACAATATTCGTGTTTGCACTGCGAAAGATCGCAGTGTTGATATCATTTTACCAACCATGC
>CALEJY010000249.1 GCA_937898445.1 uncultured Candidatus Melainabacteria bacterium
CCAACTTCACCCGTTAGTATGTACAGCGTTCAACGCCGACTTCGACGGTGACCAGATGGCTGTTCACGTTCCATTGTCAATTGAAGCTCAAACAGAAGCAAGAATGTTAATGTTAGCTACAAACAACATCTTAGCTCCAGCAACAGGTAAACCTATTATCACTCCTACACAGGATATGGTATTGGGTATGTATTACTTGACTATCTTGAAAAATCCTGAAATGGAACCTAAAGGATATTTCTACAACTTCCAAGATGCTATTTCCGCTCTTGAAGTAGGTGTAATTGATCTTCACGACAAAATCGTTGTAAGAGACGAACACGGCGAAAGATTGGAAACAACTGCAGGAAGAATTATCTTCAACGAAGCTGTAAGAAATGCTTTGGCGTAAATAAGTCTTTAGGGCAGAAATGCCCTAAGACAATTAGAAAAAATGCAATTATTTATTAAAAAAGGATATAAGTATAATGGAAACAACATACACACATGCTAAAAAAACTGTAGATTTCATTAACAAGCAAATGGACAAAAAAGGTTTAAACAATTTGCTTTCACAAATGTATCTAGAGTTTGGCGGAGCAAAAACAGCAGAATTGGCTAACAGCCTTAAAAATCTCGGCTACAGGTATGCTACAAAATCCGGAACAACTATTTCTATTGCAGACTTACAAGTTCCGGCAATCAAAAAAGAGTTGCTACAAGAAGCTGAATCTGAAATTGAAAAATCAACAAACAGATA
The DNA here is from genome assembly GCA_937898445.1 of uncultured Candidatus Melainabacteria bacterium. Taxonomy (GTDB): domain Bacteria; phylum Cyanobacteriota; class Vampirovibrionia; order Gastranaerophilales; family Gastranaerophilaceae; genus Stercorousia. The sequence continues at coordinate 740 of CALEJY010000249.1, forward strand.
TTTAAAAGGTGAAATCACCGAAGTAGAAAGATATACAAAGGTTATCGACACTTGGTCTGAAACAACTGCGAAATTGACTTCTCAGGTAGTTGAAAACTTTGATAGATTGAACCCAGTATATATGATGGCGTTCTCAGGTGCCAGAGGTAACTTATCACAGGTATCTCAGTTGGTAGGTATGAGAGGTTTGATGGCTGACGCACAAGGTCAAATCATCGACTTGCCGATTAAATCAAACTTTAAAGAAGGCTTATCCGTTACAGAATACATCATTTCTTCTTATGGTGCAAGAAAAGGGCTTGTAGATACAGCGTTGAAAACAGCCGATTCAGGTTATTTGACAAGACGTTTGGTTGACGTTGCACAGGATGTAATTATCCGTGCTGACGATTGCCACACTACAAAATCAATTAACATGAAACCTATTACAGATGGCGATAACGTAATTGTTCCTCTAATCGACAGATTGTTGGGTAGAACAATTGCAGAAGACATCAAAGACACAGACGGAACAGTTCTTGTTCCTGCTGGAACTACAATGAACAGAGATGATATCAAGAAGATTTCTCACTTGAAACTTCAAGAATTGAAAGTTCGTTCAGGTTTGACTTGCGGTCTTGAATACGGTATTTGCCAAAAATGTTATGGTTGGGCAATGACAACTCAAAAACTTGTTGATATCGGTGAAGCAATCGGTATTATCGCAGCTCAGTCAATCGGTGAACCTGGTACACAGCTTACAATGAGAACATTCCACACAGGTGGTGCGGTTGGCGTTAAAGATGCAATCAAAGAAGTTATTGCAAAACAAGACGGTGAAGTTATTTCAAGCGTTAAAACAAGAGAATTGAGAACTCGTCACGGTGATATCGTAAACATTTCTAACTATGAAACAGATATCGAGTTGAAGGGTGCTAAAAGAACTGAAAAATACCACATTCCTGCTGGATCAACAGTATTCTTTACAAACGGAATGCAAGTTAAAAAAGGTTTCAAATTGGCTCAATTTGAACCTGCAGCTCAAGGTTCTGGTTCTCGTTTGACAGAAAAAGCTACAAAAGATATTACATCTGATTTGTCAGGTGAAGTATTATACGAAGATTTTGTAGCTGATGAAAAGAAAGACAGACAAGGTAACATTTCAAGAACTACAAACAAACAAGGTATTATTTGGGTTCTTGGTGGTGATGTTTACAACCTTCCTGGTGGTTCAAAAGTTCTTGTAAAAGACGGTCAAGCAATCAAAGAAGGCGAAAAACTTGCTGAAACATTAACTATTTCTGAACACGGTGGCGAAGTTCGTTTTGGTGAAGATTTAGTTATCGAAGATGTTAAATTTGAAGGCAAAAATATTAAGAAGATTGTTCAAGGTAAAGAATTGACAATCGTAATTGCTTCATTGATGCCTGAAAATGCTACATTTGAACAAACTAAGAAAGAACAATTATGGACAGTTGATAAGACTGGTGAAAAATATATCGTAAAAGCTCCTGTTGATACAACAGTTGAAAACGGTATGATTATTGCCGAACTTATCGACGATGATTGTGCAGTTGCTTCTTCTGGTGAAATCAGATACGTTGATGTTGAAGTTGACGAAAACCAAATTATTACAAAACCTGGTTCTGTAGTATTTATTCCGGAAGAAATTCACCAAATCAATAAAGATTCTTCATTGAAAATGGTTGAAAACGGAACTCACGTTACTGCAGGTACAGAAGTTGTAAAAGACGTATATTGCCACATTGATGGTATTGTTGAATTTAAAGAATATAACGATATTATTCACGAAATTACAATTCGTCCTGGTGAAGTTCATACACTTTCAAGCGTTTCTGAACTTAAAGTTGACGAAGGCGAAGTTGTTAAGAAAGGTACTGTAATTGCTGATGGAATTAAAGCTAAAGAAACTTCTATCATTACAATTATGGATTCTTCAATGGATGATATTGATATTGATGATTTGGATGAAGAATTAGATACTAACCTTTCATTGGATGAAGATAGTATTTCTAACCAACCAATTCAAATTCTTGTAAGACCGGTTCAAGTATTGGATGTTGAACAGAAAAATGTTTCAATCAAATTCAACACATCAGATGAATTGATTGATATTGTTCCTGTTACTCAATTGCAATACAAAGATGGTGCAAGAGTTAGAAACTTAGATGGTGCAACAATTACAAGAACAAGCTTAGTTCTTCAAATGCAAGGTTACTTGTCACATCTTAAAGGTATGGTAGAACTAGACGAAAAAGACAATTTGAGAATTGTTGTTCTTGAAAACTTGATTGTTCGTCGTGAATTTGAAGGCAATGCTAAGACTATGTCTTCACTTCAAACAGAACTTCTTGTAAAAGACGGTCAAACAATTGATCCAAAAACGCCGGTTGCAAAAACTCAAGTTCTTGCTATCAATGATGGTGTTGCATCTATTAAAGGTGATAAAGAAGACGCAAGAAGATTGTTGTTAACAAGTGCTACTTATGAAACAAAAATTTCTGTTAAAGGTAAAGCAAGCGTTAAGAAAGGCGATTTCGTTAGACTTGATGGTGTGTTAGCTGATAGCGGAGAAACTTCAACTGTTTCAGGTATGGTAACTGCAATTAATAAAGGCGAAATTACAATTAGAAACGGTCGCCCTTACTTGATTAGTCCAGGTACAATGTTACAGGTAGAAGCAGGAGCATTGGTTCTACGTGGTGATAACATTGCGACATTGGTATTTGAAAGACAAAAAACAGGCGATATCGTTCAAGGTCTTCCGAGAGTAGAAGAACTTCTTGAAGGTCGTAAACCTAAAGATTGTGCTATTTTGGCTGAAGAAGACGGTGTTGCAGAAATTGAAACTGATGATGATTTGCCAAGATTGTTCTTAGTAACTGAAAACGGCAGAACTGAAATCAAATATGCAATTGATGCTAACATTGTTGTTCAAAACAAACAAAAAATCACAAAAGGTCAACCTTTAACAAGTGGTCCTTTGAACCCACACGACGTAATCAGACTTTGCGGTCCTGAAGCAGCTCAACAATACCTAGTAGACGAAGTACAAAGAGTATATCGTTCTCAAGGTGTAGAAATCGCTGATAAACACGTTGAAATCATCGTAAGACAAATGACTAAGAAAGTTAAAATTGTTGATGCAGGTGATACAACATTGTTACCAGGTGAACTTGTTGAAATGCAAACATTTGAAAAAGAAAACCATGAAGTTGAAGAAAAAGGTGGAACTCCTGCAACTTGCGAATACATGTTGTTAGGTATTACAAAAGCATCTTTGAATACTGAAAGCTTCATTTCAGCAGCATCATTCCAAGAAACAACAAGAATCTTGACAGAAGCTGCGGTAGATGGAAAGAAAGATATGTTGAGAGGTTTGAAAGAAAACGTTATCATCGGTCGTCTAATTCCAGCAGGTACTGGTTTCCATCACCTTTCAAATGCTAACGAAGAAAAAGAACGTGAAGAAAGAAAACGTGCAGTTGCACAAAGAAATCAAGCTCGTAAACCATCTGCGATTTTGGAAGAAATCGAAGGTATGTTTGGCGCACCTGATTTCCAATTGGGTAACGATAACGAAGAAAAATAATGCGTTAAAATATAATAAAAAAGCTCCTCTATTAAAGAGGGGCTTTTTTTATAGAAAATTTTCATAAATTTTTATTATTTGAAAACTGTTTTCTAAACATATTAATGGATTTGTCAAAAGTTTTGTTAGGTTATTCCGTAGATAATTCTGAAAGGAATTTAGGTTATGGCTAGAATTATTGAAGGAGAAAGAAGAATTATAAAAATGTCGGTTGACGATGTTTTGAATATTGTGAGAGAATATCAAGAGATTTGTCACAATTCTTGCTGTTATGAACATACGAGAGAATTGTTAGCAAAGGCGGATTTTTATGTGCCGGAAGATGTGTAATGTATTTTATCCTAAATTATTCCCCATTTGGGGTTAGAAAAATTTCCTTTTTATTTTATGCTAAAATTACATAGAAAGGAGCTTTTCATGAAAAAGAATATTATCATCATTTCTTTGATTTTTGCTATTCCAATTATGCTTTATATGGCTTTGACTGCGTCAAATTCTACAACTGCTAAAACTACCGAAACTGGAAAACCTCAAGTTGTAAAATTTACGTCAGCAATGTGCTTAGATTGTCAAACTATGAATAAAGTTTTTAAAGAGATTTTCCCTAAATATAATGGTGAAATTGTTTTGACAGAAATTCAGGTGCAAGATAGAAACTCTTTCAGCGATGAACAAATTAAAAAATATAATGTAACTTTAGTTCCAACAATTATTTTGCTAAATTCTAATGGTCAACAGGTTAGAAGAATTGAGGGAGCTATTCCAAAAGAACAGATGGACAAATATTTGCAGGAGCTAAAGTAAATGGAAAATTATATTAGTCTTTTTACTCAAAACGGCAGTTTGCCGATATTGTTTGCACTTTCATTTTTAGGTGGTTTGGTTGCGTCAATTTCGCCTTGCTCACTTGCGATGTTGCCGATTATTATTGGTTATATCGGAGGATATTCCAAAGAAAAACCACTTAAAACATTTGTGCAATTGTTGTTTTTTGTATTCGGAACGGCGATTGTATTTTCGATAATCGGTATAATTTGTGCGATTACGGGTAAGGTATTTATTTCGTTTGCAGGCGGATATTTTGGAATATTCCTTGCTGGTATCATTATGGTTATGGGTTTAAAACTGATGGGAGTATTGGATTTTGAACTCCCTGTAATGATTAAGGAAATGCCTAGAAACGAAGGCACTAATATGTATTTGTACCCGATTTTGTTGGGTGGTGTTTTTGCTTTGGCGGGAACTCCTTGTTCAACTCCGATTTTAGCAGGGATAATGGCGTTTGCATCGCTTTCTGCAAGTATTTGGCATGCGATAATAATGTTATTTTTGTTCTCTTTAGGTCAAGGTTTAATCTTGATTTTCGCAGGTTTTTTAACTTCTCATTTGAAAAATTGGAAAGGTTTTTACAAGTTTTCAGACTGGCTTTTAAAAATCAGTGGTGGATTGTTGGTAATCGCTGCGATTTATATTTTCTACAAGATTTTTGCTCCGTTAATTATCGGATAATTTTCATGTGATATATCTTTACGTACAGTTGAAAAAAACGCCTGTATATCGTATAATATGCTCAAAGGAGAGTAAAAATGAAAACTTTTGAAGGGCAGTTAGTCGCAGGTAGTGAAAAATTTTGTATAATTTTATCAAGATTTAACGATTTTATCGGGTCAAAACTTTTGTCAGGAGCTATTGATGAGCTTAGACGACATGGTGTTGATGAAAATAATATTGATGTTGTAAGAGTTCCGGGTGCTTTTGAAATCCCTATTGCAGCTTTGAAATTTGCTAAAACCGGTAAATATAATGCAGTTATTACATTAGGTGCAGTGATTAAAGGCTCTACTTCTCACTACGACTATGTTTGTGCAGAAGTTTCTAAAGGTGTTGCACAAGTTAGCCTTCAAACAGAAGTTCCTGTAATATTTGGGGTTCTAACTACTGATAATATAGAACAAGCTATTGAAAGAGCAGGTACAAAGGCTGGTAATAAAGGCTCTGATGCTGCAAAAGCTGCTATTGAAATGGCAAATTTGTTAAAGTTAGTATAGTGTTATTATAATAAAAGGGTTTTCCTTTTGTGGAGTGGAAAAATGAGTGAAGTAATTACCGAGTACAGAAACGAAAATACGAAAGATATTGATATTCTTTCTACTGTTGAAATGGTTCAAAAAATGAATGAGGAAGACAAATTGGTTGCGCTTGCGGTCGAAGAAGAAACCGATCACATTGCTGAGGCAATTGATGTTATCGCAAAACAGTTTTTGAAAGGTGGAAGATTGTTCTATTTTGGAGCCGGAACATCAGGCAGACTTGGTATTTTAGATGCGTCAGAATGCCCTCCGACATTTAGTGTTTCACCGGATATGGTTCAAGGTATTATTGCCGGTGGTGACAGTGCTTTTAGAACTGCGGTTGAAGGCGCAGAAGACAATTTTGATTTGGGTTATAAAGATGCAGAAGTTTTGACAGAAAATGATGTTGCGGTTGTTATTTCTGCTAGTGGAAACCCAAAATATTTGTTAGGAGTTTTGCAAAGAGCAGAAGATGTTAATTGTAAAACTATCGGCATTACTTGCAATTCAAAAGGAAAAATTGCAGAAGAAGCAGGACTTGTTATTTGTGCAGAAGTTGGACCGGAAGTTATTGCGGGTTCATCAAGATTGAAAGCAGGTACTGCAACAAAAATGATTTTGAATATGCTTACAACAGGTTCAATGATAAAGATTGGTAAAACTTATGAAAACTTTATGATTGACTTGAAAGCAACAAACGAAAAACTTAAAGACAGAGCAATAAGAATTGTTGCTGAAATTGCTGCAACTCCTCACAGTACAGCACTTGCAACATTGTTGAAATGCGACTGGGAGATAAAAACGGCAATTGTTTCAATTCTTATGAAAATAGAACCCGACAAAGCAAGATTGGAATTGAAAAAACATGGCGGTGTTCTTCGTAAATTATTAAAAACTTATCAGACGGTATAAAGGAGAGATTATGAAATTAACAGTTCTTGGAGCAGGATGTTGGGGGTTGACTTTAGCTTGGCTTTTAACAAACAATTTTGAAGAAATAACTGTCTGGGGCAGAGAACAAGATATCTCAGATGATTTAAGAATAAATAAACATACTTCAAAACCTCTTGAAGTACAATTGGATAAAAAAGTAGAAATTTCGTCAAACTTGAAAGAGGCAATTTCAGGTGCAGATATAATTTTGTCAGTTATTGCAACATCAGGAACTCGTGACGTTTGCGAAAAATTGAAAGAAGCAGGAATTAAATCAGAACAAATTTTGGTAAACGCATCAAAAGGTATTGAAGTTCCTTCTTTGATGAGAATGTCAGAAGTTATTAAAGATGTTTTGCCTGAACAAAAACTTGCAATTCTTTCCGGTCCAACACTTGCAAAAGAAGTTTTGGCAGGTTTGCCAACCGCAGCATCTGTTGCTTGTGAAGATATAAAAGTTGCTGAATTTGTTCAAAAAGCAATGAACGTTCCTTCAAAATTCAGACTTTATACAAACACTGATGTTATCGGTGTAGAACTCGGTGGTTCGTTGAAAAACGTAATTGCGATTGCATCAGGTTTCGCTCATACTATGGGATTGGGCGACAACTGCGCAGGAACTCTTTTGACAAGAGGTATGGCGGAAATCGTTCGTGTAAGTATCAATTTGGGTGCAAATCCTTCAACTTTGTATGGTTTATCAGGAATGGGCGATTTGATTGCGACTTGTTCTAGCCCTATGTCAAGAAACTATACAGTTGGTTCAATGCTTGCCAGAGGTAAAAAAATTGATGATATTTTAAGAGAT
>CALEJY010000250.1 GCA_937898445.1 uncultured Candidatus Melainabacteria bacterium
TTTCTATTAGTAAAATCCTCTTCCCTAGCCTTTATTAATATAACTTTATTTTCATTTAATGCTTCTACGAAATTTATATTCTCTTCTGCCGATTTATTAAAAGCCAATTTAGTATATAAATTAGTTTTTAATAAGCTCACTCTATCTATTATACCGTCAATCTTACTATCGTAGTTCTCCACTTCTCCATTTTTATTTTCTTTATCTAATTCATTTAAATCATTTATTTCATCCTCAAGTAATTTTTTTTGACCCTCTGAAAGCCATTCTAAAGCATTTCTTCTTACATCAGGGTACATAAGTATGCCTATTACATCTTTAAAACTGGCATTGAAATCTTTATAAAAGGCTACCGTACAAGCAGAATAAAAATATCTCAACATTCTAGGAGTTAATTTAGTATCTGCGTTAATAGTATTTAATAAGATGTGTAATTGTGTAGCTTTTTCCATACATTTAGCTAATTTTCTATACTTATCCTCATTATCATTACAGGTTAATTCATTAAAGCAAAAACCTTGTAATTGATTATAATCACTACAATCAATTTCTATAAGTTTATCTTTAGGAGTTACCTTTTTTATGGTTTCTGATAGATTGCAGTCTCGAATAGTATCTAACACTACTAGACCATCTCCTTTAGCTATTATAGATTTAGCGAGATTCATCATGTAATAAGTTTTACCACAGCCCATTCCGCCCATCAGAACTCTTCCTAGACGACTTAATTCTTTATCTGTAGAATAATAAATAGGCTTATTTTTTAAAGATGTTCCTATAAGAATATCTCCATTAGATAAACATTTTGGGAATTCTTTATTGTATACACTATTATGTTCTATATTTGGGAATTGTTGAATTAATTCTTCTCCCGGAAGAGCAATAAAATTGCTACATTCATACACAGATGTATTTAATTGATTCACATTACTTAACACAGGTTTTAAAATATCCACTTCTTTCTTTACCCTTCTATATATAAATTCATTATCATCTTTTACTTCCCCATAAGAATTTACAATAGCATCTGCTATAATTTTATCTCTTCTTTTACTTCCCCCTTTTGTAGAAATTAAAATTTGAGTTTTACACAAGTCACTCATTCCCTTCTTTAAAGTGTTATTGCTTAAAGAATCAAAATTAACAACTCTTTCGGATTTGTCTTGTTTTACTCCAAACATTAAATCTAAAGTCGAATTAAAGAAATCTACAGTAAAATCCAATATTTTAATAATAATATTTACCATCTTATTTGAAGTATATTTTACAGAAGTGTTTTTATATTCTTTTATAAATTTTTGACAAGATGCCCTAAAATAGTTTGATTGTTTTTCTGATACTGGAATAAAGTTATAAAGTATGCTTGCTTCTTCTTCGTCTTGAAGTAATTCAACTATATTCATATTTGCGTTTAACAAATCATTGTTTCTCATGTCTGTATTACTAGATAAGAAATCCCTATTTTTATAAACGAGTTGATATTTAGATCCGCCTTTTATTATAGGTAAACTATTGACTTCTTTTATCTCTACGGATTTCCATACTTCTTTAAATTTAACTTTAAATTTAGAGTAGAATAATTTAGGTACGATAAAATAAAAATTGATTTTATCATTTGTGATGTGTATATAGTAGCTTGCTTTGAATTGTGTTTTTATAATAACTTTTTTATTTTCGATTTGTATAAGTTTATTTATATTAACAAACATTTTGTTAACAAGATATAGAATAGTAAACGTTCTATTGTTTCTGATTGATTTTGTTGGGATTAACTTTAAATATATATATTCTTGATTTTTAATTTCAAAATACTTAGAGATAGGAATACTCTTACGCATTTGTTAATGCTCCTATGATAATGTTTAAAATTATATATATACAAGGTAACATAAATGCCCAACGTTTTCCTTTTTCATAGCCGAATACATATAGTATAAGTGCAATAAATCCCGCTATTAAACATACGTTAAGTGAATATTCTTGTATAGCTATTAATAATTTATAGCCAGTTTCTTGTAAAAAATCTATCGGATGTAAAAAATTATCTAAAATATCTATTAATCTATCTAATTTATCTCCCATAATATACCCTCCTTATAATTTAATCATTGTGAATAATTTTGGGTAGAATGATAAAAGTATATAAATTAAAAAATATTGGATACCTGAGTTTGTAGCTTGACGGAAATTAGCTCCTTGAAGTGCATTTTCTATTATACTTTTTATACCCATACACATACAGCCATATCGAGCAAATATCATTAATAAATTTAATATTTGTGTTGCTGTATTAGATATTTCCATTTCCGTAGTAGCGCCATAACAAAATAATCCTTTGTGCATTAATATAGCTATTAATATAACTAATCTTTTGTATTCCTTTTTGTTTTTCTTTAAGATATTTAAACATTTTTCTATAGTAGAATATTCATTATCTATCATTTGTCTGTATTCCTTAAAAGTATAAGATTTCATGTATAAATTCCCCCTTTTAGACGATACTAATAATAAATTATGAATAACCGAGGTGATTAATTTGGATAAAGCATTATTTTGGTTCGCTCTTTCTCTTTTATTTGATTACTTGAGCAAACTCTTTTGATTCAGATAACATTTCTTTTCTTAAAATATATTTTATATAATTACTTTTATTGCCGTACTCTGAAAATTTATCTTCTAACCATGAGAATAATAACTTATCCTCCATATTATTTTTAAAACTTACATTTATAACCGTCTTATTTCCCTTCATTACTTTTCCCTCCTTTTGTTATATTATATGAAAAAGTATGGAAAATATTACACTTTTTATGAAAAAAAATAAAAAAAATAATCACCCTAAAAAATAGAGTGATTATCCTACTGTTGATTTGAGATAAAAGTGAGGTTTATTGACAACCCTGTACCCCTTTGTTTCTACTTCTCTCTCTACATAGTCCAAATAATCATTTAAAAATTCAGTTAAGCCATCTTCATATAGCGAATAAATAAGAATAAGGTCTGCTCGACTTAATTGTTTCTCATGATTACCTTCATCAATAAATAAGTCAATTAGTCTTAATTCTCTTGCTTCCTCAACTTTAATTTGATGTTGTCGAGGGACAATGGGAATCTCATAAGGATTTTTTTCTTCCATTTGTATCCTCCATTAAAAAAAATAACCACCGTGAGTAAGATATTATTAGTCTAAGCTCATAATCTGTAATTAGGGTTACGGTGGTTATATATATAAAAATATCGAACTATAATTAAATTATATAACATTATAATAATTTTGTCAATCATCAAATTCATCATCAAATTCATCATCAAAATCATCTATAAAACTATTTAAATCAGTTTCTTCTTCTACGTTTTCTTCTTCTACTGCCGAAGAACTTGTAGAAGAAGGAATATTTAATCCTGCTATCTTCTCTAATAATATATTTATATCTATATTATTGTTTACATAATTTTGTTCTCGTTTCCTTTCTATTTCCGCTAAATCTTTAAGAAATCCAGATGCACTTCTTTTAGAATTTATATATTCATATAATTCTATTTCATTTTCATAAAATCTTATTCTAACTTCTTTTATTTTTGCCATTTCTTTAACCCCATTAAACGGAAAGCTCTCGCATTAACCGTAATATCATCTACTAATATTGTTTGAGGATATTCTTTTTTGAAGTATTCATCGCCTGTGTTTGCTCCACCTCCTGCTAAAATTAAATTACATGAAGCAGCACTTGGGAAACTTCCTTTAAATTCATTTAATAATTTATTCATAAAGGCATCTTGGAAATCTTTAAGGAAAGAGTAATCTTTTATATTAATCATTTTAATTTCTCCGTCAAATACTTTTTTAGCATCTTCAAGACTAATTTTGCAATATTTCATAGAAATATATTTCTTTACATTATGATATAGCTCTAATAATCCTATATCTAAAGATTCTCCATCTACAAATTTATTTTTTTCATTAAATATAGAAATATCAGTTGTTCCTCCTCCTATATCTACTATAAGTGATTTGGCTTCTATTTGTGCTTTATTTACAGATTTTAAATTTTTAATTCCATAACCTTCAGGACGAATTGCTACATCTTCTATATAGATAGTTCTAGTAACTTTATTCTTACCTGATCCAATAGTTATCTTTTTCATGTTATTTTGTTTTACTAATGCTTTTAATACTTCACCATATTCATTATATTGTCCCGCAGGAATTCCTAATACAAGTTTAATTCTATTGTATTTACTTACTTTAGCAAGACCATAATAAAGTAAATCAAAGAAATTATCTTTTTCAAATTTTAAATGTTCATTTTTAAATTCCCCTTGATTAACTATCCATTTATCGTCTGTTTCGAATATTTCATTATCCCCAAGTTCTTTAATAATAGAATATTTTTCTATTCTACTTTCTACGATTAAAGCATCGTTACTTTTATCTCCTAAAAATATACTTGTTATATTGCCTATGTCGGCACCGCATATACTTACATTATTCATATTAACCCTCCATATCATTTAAATAGGACTTTTTGCCCTTTCTGATATTATTATATGATAGATATTCAAAAAATACAACTACTTTTTAAAAAAAATCCATTTAAATTGGACTATAAATAAAAATAACCCCCCCTAGTCATAAGACTAGAGGGGTAATTTGTTTATATATCTATTAATTATTCTGATTTAGGAACAAATGTTTTAGAAACACCATTTATAGTTACTATTAATTCTCCATTATCATTGAATGATAATTGAGGAATTTTATTATTTACATATGTTTCAGTTGCATATCCTTTTAAAGATTGGTGCTCTGTTAAATATCCTTTAGAAGTTAACTCTGTTTCAGTAATATATTCATCAGGAATAGTAGTTAAAAACTTGCTATCATTAGTCAATTCACTTACTTTAGTAGGTACAGTTATTGCATCAATCAAACCTTTTAATATCTTACCTTGTTTAGCCGATAAAGGTTTATTCGTAGTTTCTGTTGTTAAATTATCAATTATATCTGAAACATTTACCTTACTTGTAGTGACCCCGTCAATTAAAGATTTATTATTTTTTATATATGTAACTATTTCTGATAGCTGATCTAATGTTTCATCATCTGAATCAGCAAGTGTATTTAATTTAGTTGTTAGATTTGCTATAAGAGTTCTAATGTCACTATGAGATTCGTTTGAACTATTGTGTTCAGTTATTTCGGTATATAAATCATTGTGTAAATCATTTTTTTCATTAAAAATATATTGTTTCAATCCTCTTATTAAAAAATTTATTTGTTTTAAATTCATAAAATCACCTTCCTATACTGGATAATTTGTATCTACACTTAAAATTATATCTCCAGTTACATTTTCAATTTTTATAGTTGCAGTTTTTGGTGAAGATGAAGTGTTCATTGTTACAACACCTTCATTAGAAGTTATGTCTACACCGTTCATTTCTACTTTATTTACTCTTAAAGTTTTTCCGCTAAATGTAAATTCAAAATTTTTCCCTTTTTCTACTCCTATAATTGGAGGCATTAATGCTACGCCTTGATTAGAAACACTATATAAAATTGAAATACCATTCTCTGTTAATGCATTTTCAAATTCTTCATCTGTTATATCTTCACTTGTTCCAGCTGTTATATTATCATCAAAATATTTTTTAGTTATCAAATCTTTATCTTCTGTTGGCGTACCTTCTTGTGTTAACTTGCCTGCAAACCAAGCATTACCATTCCAATCTAATGTGTGAGCATTACTTCTTTCCATGCCACTTTTGCCGTTACCAACTATGTGAGCGTATTTACTACTTTTATCTTCTATATTATATTTACCTTGAACGTGTTGATAATCTGATGAAGCAGTCGTAAAACTACCTTCTACATGAGATGCTTTTCCATAAGCGTTTGTTCCCTCTCCTTCTGCATGAGAAGTTTGCCCCTTAGCTTTCGTTTCCTCTCCTTCTGCATGAGATGCCCATCCACTAGCAGTTGTATTCTTACCTTCTGCATAAGAACATCCTCCTGACGCTTCAACGATTTTCCCAATAGCAACACTATATTCTCCTATAGTTGTTCCTTCTTTCCTATTCATACTCATACTGCCAGTAAATACAGGGTTTTCTCCAGTAAACAGCATAGGAGTTAAAGGAACACTAATTTCAGAAATCTTGTCATCCCCCATTCTTCTAGTCAACATAATCCATTTATAAGGGGAATTAGTAGTAGATGTTAAAGTTACTTGACAAACAATATCCCTAGCACCACTCATTGATTCTACTTTAAGAATTTCTATTTGTATTTCACAATTACCGCTTATAGGATTATCTTTAGCTCTACTTTGTCCTCTAAACACTTGATTTATTTGAATATCAACTGTATCTATAAGAGTGTCTAAAGATTGAAGAATAGTACTGCCTGCATCAAATGATACTTCTGTAGTCGCTAAGTCTGTGAATATTTGTATAGTTTTATTTTCACCTATTTGTTCTTGTATAGTTGGTAATTCAGTCCCCTGATCTATTTTCTCTCCACTTTCTTTAAGTAAATATAATTTACCTTCTTCAACTTTTGTCTCACATGGAATACTATCATTAATTTCACTATCGTCTTTGTTATATAAACAGCATACATACATTTCCCATTCTTCTGTATTTTTAGGTGTAGGCAATTTAACATTATGAAGTAGTTTAATTAATTCTTTATCATTTATTCCGTAAGATTTAATTGTTTGATATACTCTGTATATTTGAATTGTCGTTCTAGGATAAGAGATTTTACCATATCCCTTACTATATTTATTATTAAAGTATTTAATTAACTTGTTCATTTAATCAACTCCTTAAAATAATAACCCCTTTCAATTGATTTTTATGCTTTAGGTGTAAATGTTTTTGTTACTCCGTTTATAGTTACTACTAACTCTCCGTCAGAATTAATATATATATCGTTAGTACTTAATAATTTTTTACCATTATTTTGATTATCGCCTTTGACATATACATCGCCTGCGAACCAAGCATTGCCTTTCCAATCAAGAGTATAAGCATTACTTCTTTCTGTATCATCAGTACCATTACCAACTATGTGGGCATACTTATCATTAGCATCCTCTATATTATATTTACCTTGAACGTGTTGATAATTTGATGATGCTTTAGTACTAAACCCTTCTGCATGAGATGCATAAGCCATAGTATAGGTTTCTGTACAACTTCCTTCTGCATGAGAATAATCTCCTCTAGCGACTGTATTTCGTCCTTCTGCATGGGAATCCTCTCCATAAGCTAAATTATAAGAACCTTGAGCGCAAGAACAATTCCCATCAGCAGTTAAATCCCTCCCAATAGCAATAGAATTACGACTTGAGGCTATTGCTCCTTCACCAACAGCAATACTATTATTATAAGCGAATCCTCCAATTACAATATTGTCTTTTGGAGTTATATATATATCGCTAATATAATCTGTAATTTCAAAAATTTTAATAATTCTTCCTTGAGGAAATTCATTAGACGAATAAATACTCATTTTATTATCTAATGTATTAGTATAATATTTTATACCGTTTGAATCGTAATAAACAGAATCATAAGAAGTAGAATCTTGTACTCGATATAAGGAATCAAAATCTATCCCTATATAAATAACAAATTTATTTAACTTTTGAAAATCTATATCGTATTTAGAAAAATCTAGTACCCTATAGTTCCCAACCATACTTTCATAATATTCTAAATTATTTAATTCATCTGCGGTTAGCTCAATAGTATATTCATTTAATATTTGTGGCATCATTTTATTTCGAGGTATTCCGTCATTAATACATTCTGAATACATTTCCATTTCTTCCATTGTTTTAGGTTTAGGTAATTTAATACTATGTAATAATTTAGTTAATTCATTATCTTCAATATTATAGTCTTTAATTATTTGATAAACTTGGTATATCTGCATTGTTGTTCTTGGGAAAGAAATCTTTCTATATTCTTTCCCATAATTTTTATTAAAATATTTAATTAATTTATTCATTATTTCACCTATCTTTCGAATACTTCTACATATTTACTACTAGCAGTTATATAATAGCCTGCTTTAACTAAATACATATGCGTACCACAACCAGTATCAGTAACTTCTTTCACTATAGTTACACAAGTTCCTGCTTTAACCTCTCCAATCACAGAAGAAGAATTGAAATCAGGAGTTTTATGTATATTAACATCTTTAAGAACTCTTAAATATTTTGTTTTAGTAGTTGTAGTATTAGGAATTTGAGTAACATTACCTTTACCATTAGTACAGTTTACGATGTCAGATAGTTTTATTTTACCTGCCTTTAAATTGTAACAATCTAATCTAAATTGTTCGTATTTTTTTGGATTTAAAACCATGTAAATTGGACACAATTTATATGCTCTACCAACAACATCTGTGTGTCTAATTATGTCTTTCTTAGGGTTTAACCCTTTATTTGCGCACAACCAAGCACAAAGATGTACCATAGCTTTATATGTAGCATCTGTATAATGGTTATCCTTACCTGTGGTTGCCACTTCAACTCCAACAGCATAAGAATTAGCACTATTAGTACAATAACACATTTCATTCAATGGGATTAATTGATATATTGTTCCGTCTAGGTCAATTACAAAATGAGCAGATGCGTAGATATATCTTCCGTTTACTTTATATCCGTTTGCCACAACATTGTTAAAATAGCTAACTGTATTTTTTCCCGGAACATCTGCTTGACCTGTGTAGTGTATTGCCACTTTAGTATAATTTAATTTAATTCCGGGTCTACCGTATTTATTAAATTTCATAAATTTTTCTATTATTTTTGGTTTTTGAACCATAAAATCATCTCCTTGTTAAAATAAAAAGAGCAGAGAACAATCTCTACTCTGATTTAGGTACAAATGTTTTTGTTACACCATTTATAGTGACCACTAATTCTCCCGCATCATTAAATGATATATCTTTTGTACTTAATAATTTATTTCCTTCATCTTGATTATTTCCTCCGACATAAACATCCTTTTTAAACCATGCGTTACCATTCCAATCTAATGTATGTGCATTAGAACGATGACTTTCTCCTGTCCCATTCCCAACGATTAAAGTATATCTATCATCTTCATTTATGTTATTATATGCCCCAAAAGCAAGTTGTCCTGCTGAATTTGATTCTACACACATTCCTATGGCAGCACTATTAGTTCCACGAGCAACGGTTCTTTCTCCAACAGAAAGGCTTCTATCCCCTTGAATTTTCCCATTAGAATTATCGTAATTCGTACCTACTTGAAGTGAATCAGAAATTGTTGCACTTGCTGGTAAATAAACCCCATTTTGAATTTTAAAGTTTTTATCTATTTCATACAAGCTTATTGATAAAGAAAGATTAATAGAATGGAATATACTTTCACAAGTACAATTAAAAGATGTAGTTTTATTTTTTTGAAATACAAGTTTTGTATTTTCTTTACTTGCTACTACATATATATATAATTTTAAATCTTTTTCTTTATCAATATACATAACCATTGAAGTATGAAGATATTCTAAGTCTCCTCTATAAGAATGATATAGTCGATAAGTTCTTCCTTTATTTATTTGAAGATAATAGTCCATGTTTTGATAAGCTAATCCTTCTATTCGTGCGCTATTTATAATCCATGTATGCGTAGACATAGAAGAATTAGAAAAAAAATCATCAATAGCAGATTTACTTACATCTGTATTAAATACTTCTCTTAATGTATAATCTTCCTTAGAATCAACATATTTTTTATTAACTAAAATATTACTATCATCGTTATCAGATATAGTGTCAGAAAATTTTATAGGTTTTTTAATGTTTAAATATTTTTGTGATTTATTAGCCACAAAACATCCATCTAAATCAATATGATTAGGAGAAATTGATATATAACCGTCTTTATTTCCTAAATGAATAGTTTCAGGCATTAATTCTGTATCAATTTTCTTTAGTTCTATAATTTCATATATTTCTAAATCTGTTTTAATATCAACATACCCATCTGTTAAATCTATTTCAAAATACTCTTCATTAATTATCGTATCTTCTTGCTCGATGTCATAATATGAATTAGGATATATATTAATTTCTCCAATAGAATCTTCATGGTAAAGAGCTGTCCCCCAAGGAGTTAGTTGTGGATACATAAAAAATTGTTGATTTAAAAATTTTATATAGTATTTTTTATTTGTATCAATTTCTAAATGTTTATTAAAATAAGTATAACGATAATTATTTGACATATTCCATGTTCTATTTATTAATTCTTCTTTTGTTATTTTTAAAATTAATTTCTTTTTTACATAACAAGGTAATATATCATAAACATCTGTATTAATTTTTTTATCTACCTGATCTAAAGTTTTATTAAAATCTTTTTTTAATTCTTGTAATAATATATCTTCGTTTAACATAAAATCACCTCTTATTGTGGGGATTGTTCAGAAATTTCTACTAAACAAGGCTGACTCAATACAGATTTATCTTCCATAAAAACATTTAAAATCATGTAGAAATAAACATTATAAGTTATAAAATGTCCGTATACTATATCATTAGGAGAATCATAATTTTGAAGATATTCTGAATCATCATTTACATTTTCCTTAGACAATTCTTCTAATGCTCCTTGAATATCGGATATTTTAATCATATAAAGTTTTAAAGAATATCTGTAAGAATCATCTAAAGACTCATCTGCCACATCTTGTATATTATTATCATGAAGCTCTAAAACCAATATATAATCTAAATCTATTTGAGTTAAAGAGATTCCTATAAGAGTTCTACCATAAATCAAATTGACATTAACAGGTTTATATGAAAGCGCAGAAAGACTTTGAGGACTCGTTCCTTGAGGTGGTCCGGAAGGTGTTTTTAATGTAACAAAATTCAATTCGATATCTTTATATGAAAAATTTCTTTGGATTACAAAAACATGAATCGCTCCACCTGTTTCTAAAAGATTATTTATTGATTCTGTATCCTTTATTCTTAGTTCACAATAACCATCATGATTTACATATTGACATTTTATAGGAGTTAATTTACTTCCACCACCAATATTACTTCCATCAATTCTATACATCTTACCATCTTTCCCTAAAGCCAACACAGTATCGACTTGTTCTTTATCTTCTAATAATGGTAAATCTGTTACTTTTGTTCTTAAATCATTCATTGTATCATCTCCTAAATTTCTATTAATTTATTATTTTCATCTGATAAATATGTTCCGTCAGATAACATTAAAGCATCTACTACTAATCCATAATAAAGCATTTTATCTAATGTTTCGTTTTCATAGTTTAAACATTCAGAATAAAATTCTCTTTCAGTTATATTTCTAGGTTTAGGTAAGACACATTCTTTAAGTAATGAAATTAAATATGTATCTGATATATTGCAATCCTTTATTGATTGATATGCTTGATATATTTGGATTGTTGTTCTAGGATATGCTATCTTACCGTATTCTTTTCCATAATTTGTGTTAAAGTATTTAATTAATTCATTCATTTAATCAACTCCTATACAGGTGCGTTACCATATACTCCATCTCTAGTATAAATATTTATCGCTTTATCTTCTAATCTTATTTCCACACTTTCAGCAGTACATATTATATCCTCATCGTTTTCCACTAAAATAATTTTACCTTTTCTTATAGCTTCTGCTATTTCATCTATTTCATCTTCCCATTCTTCTTTTGGTATACTTATAGTGTAATATTCATTTCCATCTTCATTTAAAGAAAAATAATCTTTCCATGAATCTATTTTAGGCAATTTAACATCTTTTAACATTTCTTGTATTTCATCATTTTGTATACGAGATAAGAATTTATATGTTTTTAATATTTGTAAGTCTGTTTTTGGGTACGGAAGATAAAATATGCCACCGAATAACTCGTTATATTTATTTATTATTTTATTCATTGTTCCTTTTCTCCTTCAAGATAATAATACAATACGCCATTTCTTTCATAAACTTGATGATATCCATATGCATAATATGAATCATATAAATTTTCAATGTATTTATTTCCCGTTTTAGAGATTCTAATATTATCAATATAATCAACACATTCTCTATATATGTCTAATTCTTTAAGAGTTGTTGGTTTTGGTACTTCTATTTTCTCAAATAATTTTCTCAATTCATCATCATCATATTCATTTATTTTATTTTGTAAAAATAAGTAAACATAATAAAAGTCTGTTTTAGTTTTTGGGTATTCTATTTTAGAATATTTTTTATTATATAGTTTAATTAATTCGTTCATATTTAAACTCCTTTCTTTATTGCGGTATTTGACCCATTAAAATACTATTTTCAGATGCTTCTGCTAAAAGTCCTAAACAGGAAGATTTTAAAATTATTTTCTTTTCTTCTTTATTTATTTTCCAATAAGGTAAGATTCCGTCAACTCCCATATATATAGATTTACCCTTTTTTATTGCATCTAATACTGTATAATAATTATCTTTTTGAGTTAAAAAATATTGATTTTTATCCACAGATATTGGAAATGGGATTGAGTCACAATATAAGTCTATTTCGTCTATATTTTTAGGAAATGGGAGAATAGTCTCGTCTATATAATCACATAAGCTATCATCGTTAATATAATTATTTACAGTAAATATAAAATTATATGCTCTATACATATCCATTTTATTTTTAGGATATTCTAACTTAGGCAACTCAAGAGAATTTATATATAATGTTAAAGAACAGTTATTTTCGTTTATAGATATACCATTTGTTCTTAAAACAATCTCATCTCCCTTTATTATAATCATAACAGAATTATCGTTATATCCATTTACCTTATGCCCGTTTCTTACACTCTGTTTCATAATTCCTTCATAAACTTCCCCGTCTGTTTTTAAAATATAACCAATAGATATCGGTCTATTATCTTTTATTTTTGGCACTTTAAATAATGGATAATAATGAATTTCTTGTGGACTTATTAAACCAGCATCATTTCTAAAATCATCATATTCATCGGCATTTAATAATTTAACAGGTTTTAAATCTTTACAAATATATTCTCTTTTGTTAGTATATCTCTCGTTAAAATAATCAATCAACTCTTTCATCTAATCAACTCCTTCAAAGTCTAATTTAATACTAAATACTTCTTCTTCCGTCTTACAATTTCTAATTTTAACTTCTATCTGTTGTTGTTTTTCTACTAATGGCTCAACATATAATTTTATCTCTTTAGATAATCTTCCTAACTGCTCAAAAGAATAAGATTCACAAACATTCTTTGTATCATTCCATTTCAAATTCGATTCTGTTCCAAATATATTATCTAATTGATATGAAAGTAAAGTACTTGTTAACAGTTGTTGTTTTTCCATCGTCACATTGTAATATCTTCCTTCTTCATATTTAACAGTAGAAAATAGAGGATTATCTTTAAGATATTGTGCTAAATTATTTTTACTTAATTCAATTCGCTGCTCTTTTAATTCTTTAAGTGGATCAGCTTCTTCAATCTTTTTTTCTATCTCTTTATAATTAACATCTTCAATGACAGAATAAGCACTAGGAGCCGCATTGACTCCTAGTATCACATTCCCTTCATAAATCTCTCCATCTTTATAAATCACATAACCTTCTTTTGGTTTTAATATTCTATAACCTTCTTTTTCTATTATCTCTATATTATTCATATAATCACCTACGCTAAAGTCCAACCTTTTGCTACCGCATCTGCTATTTGAGCTTCTGATAATCTTTCTAATGTTGCCTTACCTAATGTTAGTGTTTCTGCTTGTACTGTTCCTAAACCATTCATAAGAGATTCTATAGTAGCAGTAGGAGTTAATTCTAAATTATACATCTTATATGAACTTGTTAGCTTTTTAGTATTTCCTTCTTCATCAGTAGCAAATACCCAATCCTTCATAAATTCAAAAGATGTATCATAAGTTAAATACCATTCATTATAATTTGAGTTTCTATCATCTCTATGAAGATTACTTAAATCTATTCCTTTTATTGATTCAATGTACTTATCTTGTCTAAACATGCCACCAAAATCTGCTTTACTTTCTAGTCTAGTCATATCTAATTCTACATTTACTAATTTTCTACAATAAGCAAATATATTTCTGTTTTCAGAGCAAGTTTGTGCATCGTCATTAAAATATAATGAGTAAGGGAATTTAATATAAGCATCTGTAAGCTCTCCACAATTATTACAAAAACTATAAAATCCATAAGAATATGTTCCATTAAATTCTGCTCTAATAGATTTCATATTCGCACATCCTTCAAAACAATATTGAGAACTTGTTCTATCAGAGTTAACTACTATAGATGGATTTATTAAACCATGACAACCATAATAAATATAATCCATATTATTTACATTATAAGGAAGAGTTTTGTAAATATTATCATCTGTTAATGAAGAGCAACCATAGCAACAAGAACGCATATTACATTTATCATTAAAATCAGTAGGTAATGGAATTACATTTGTTAATGATTTATCTCCATAATATGTTCCTTCCATTGTTATTACTGTTGCGGGTAAATTAGCTCCCCCAATAGTTACAGAAGTTAAATTAGGACAATCTCTAAATGCCCAATCCATATATTGTAAAGGAGTACTTTCTGTTATTTCTTCAAGATGTAATTCTGTTAAAGATGTGCAACCTCTAACAAATCCACTCATTCTCTCTAAGCTAGTTAAAGTAGGTAATGCCAATTCAGTTAATTGAGGGCAATAAGCATACATTTGATTTATATTTTTAGCATTTACATTTATTGTTCCTACTCTTTTTAATTTAGGGCAGCTAGCGAACCAGTTTGTAGTACTATTAGCACCAGTCATGTTTACACATTCTACTTCTTCTAGGTTTCGACTATTTTGGAATAAGCTTTCAGAACTCCACCATACATTTGTGCCGCTACAAGTAATTGTTCCAACTTTTACAAGGTTTGAATTTCTAAAAGTACCATATGCTATGGCATTTCCTTTAAAATTACATTCTTTAATGTATTTAAGATTAGAACCAACAAAAGGTGTATCTCCGTAATTATAATCTGCTATATTATAATTATTTTCTATTGTAACTGCCTGTTCTTCATAAGAAGATTGTTCTTGAAGTGTTGCATATTTATAAGTTCTTCCTAAATCATCTCTGTCTTGTAATAATTTAAAAAATCTACCTGCAAATTCCCAAGTAAAATCTGGGTTCGTACAATCATAGAATATGCCTCTTACTCTAGTCAGTCTATTATCTATTAGATAATCCCAATCATTAGGCATTGTAATCTCTAAATCATCATTAGTAAAATCAACATTTGTAAACCACCAATAAGCTTCTGTCCAGTCAAAGCTAGATAAATCTATTTTCCCTTGAACTTTTACTTCAGGATAAGATTCAGAACCTCTTTCTTTTATATTCATATTATTAAAAGAAGGACTTACATATACATTTTTAGTGTTTACTCCTTTAATAGTACCAGTAGATTGTGGTAATCCAGATAAGCATAACTCTGTTAACTCTCTATTTCCAAAATCTATTCCTTCATATCCGTCTGGGTGGTCGTCTTTAAAATATATATTTTTTAAAGTACATTTTGATTTTAAACAGTTGTTAGGGTAATTAGTAGTTGAGAATCCACACATCGGTTTAATCCATATTGTTTTTAAAGTAGAAGGAAGAATTATTGTACTTAAATCTTGAGTAGTAACATTACAAGTAAATGTTTCTAAATTTTCAAATTTAGTTAAATCTATTGTATCAGCATCACTATTGAACCACTTATCTTGCCTATTATCATATTGATGGATTCTAAAAGTTTTTATATTTGGACATTCTGTAATATTAATATTATTAAAATCAAAAGAACCGCACATATCGTTCGTAGAATTCCATTGATGACCTGTTTGAGTTTCTCCTATAGTTAATTCTTGAAGATTAGGTAAATATTTTAATGTTAATTCCTCTAATCTGTAATTTAATCTAAAAGACATATATTTAGTAGATAGCATACTATTTTCTATATGAATAGAAGTTGCATTACATAACCCTAATCCGAAAAGCGCCATTTTTCTAAACTTAGTAGCATCTTCATAATCTCCTAACGTATCTGCGCTTCTAGCATTTCCGTTAAAATCATAAAAAGTACTATTATTCCAACCGTTCATACTTATATCTGAACGGGCAGTAAGTCTTTCTACTAAAGGACAGTTTATTAATGTAAATGCCGTTATATCACTTGCTCCACTTAAAGCTTCTGTATGATATGGAGAATACCAACTGACACTCGTTAAACCTACAATTCTCAAAGCATATTGATTTCTTAAATATAATGATGTTATTGTTTTAGGAAGATATATTTCTTCTAAGTTACCACCATTATTATTAAAGTTTACACCTGTCATTTTAGTTCCTCTTATATCTAAGTATTTTAAGTTTTGACAAGTAGCTAATTCCATAACTTGATAACTGGTTAAACTACCTAAATTGGCACAACCATTAAAATCTATTTTTTGTAAGTAATCACAACCATTTATCTCTGCATTTACTAATTTTGAACTGTTTCTACATATTACCTCATTTATTCTCGTAGCATTTGACAGAAGTAAATGAGTTGGGTTACAAGTACTTAAATCTCCTAAAGACTTAATATACTCTGCTCCATATATAATAACTTCCTGATCTGTTTCAGTAGTGATATTATAACTAAATTTGACTGATTTATTTCTTGGAATCTTTAATGTTTGCATACCTGTTCCATCTGCTTCGTCTCTCCATTTTACAGATAGATACATAGGACTATAAGTAGATATATTCATTGATACTATACCTTTTTTGTTACAACGAACAGTAACAAAGTTAGAAGTAGAAGGTTCATATCCGAATAATGTATCACAATATAATAATCTTTCTTTTAGCCATCTTTTTATTTGGAAATATCTGTTGCCATGACAAGCATATAAATATTTTGCTCCGAATCTTAAATATTTATATTCTGTTGATTTGTTGTAGTATCTTACTGGTATCTTATCTATTTGATTATCATAGAAATATTTATACATATTATCAAGTGTAAATACTCCATTTCTCATATTTATATATTCTTGTTTTAATTCATTAGCAAAATAAAGTCTTATTTTACTCCATAATTTAGAGTTAGATGTATTAAATACTCCACCTTCAACTTCTATGTCAACATCGAAAGTTAAAGCACCTGTATTGTCTAATCCCAAAAGTGTCACTCTGTTACTTTCACCTTTCGGTTACCGACCATATCTCTATGGCGGAAGAGGTTCTTCTTTAATCAGTCTGGTTACTGATGACCCCTTCTCTCTAGTTTCGTTTTTAGATTATAGCTAGAGTTCAGACTGTTACATCGTTTTATTATTTAAAACGTCTTTTCGTTCAGTCGTTGTTGGTGATTCTGTGATAATATTAATTGTTTCTTTTAATATATTTTTTATATTATTTTTTTCAGTATAAGGTATTCTTAATAAGTATATTCCGTTTTCTATGCAATACTTATCTTTAATACGGTCTCGTAATTGGGTTTGTTTTAATTGTTCTATTGAAAAATCCATTCCTCTTCCCGTATAATCAGTTGGCATAAAATGTCCTTCTCCATCATATTCTATCGCTAAATTTAAATCGGGGACATATATATCGAATCGGATATGACTGATTAATTCATTTTTTAAATTAATATGTTTTTCTTTAACAGAATCATATCCTAAATATAGTAATTCATTTTGAATTATTGAAGGATATTTAGATATTAAACATCCACAAGAAAACGTGTGTCCGCTTCTTAAAGAATTACTTAAAACAACAGTTATATTTCCACAATCGCATTTGCACTTACAAATTGTTTTGCCATATTTATTTTTACCTATTTCTTCAATAACTGTTAATTTTCCGTATTTTTCTCCTACAATACTTTTTATACTCATTTTTTCACTTGCTTTTTTCTTTCTTATACATCCACAATTTTTAGATAAACCTCTTTTTAAATTTTGGTATTTAACTTTTTTAATTGTTCCGCAATCGCATTTGCAAATAGCTACTAATGGCTCATTTGCTAAATGTTCTTCGAATCCTAAAATTGTCCACATATTATATTTTTTACCGATTTCAGCTTTTTTGTCAATTTTATCTCCTGAACATATTAAACATTTATCCCTATTTTTTAAATTATAGTATCTTACTGTAAATTCATGCCCGTTCGAACATCTTACTAATAATTTTGTTTTTGTATTTTTATATTCTTCTTCTTTAGTTAAAAGAGTATATCCCATTTTTTTTACTTGTTCTTTTATATTTTTATAAGTTATTTTTTTACCCATTTTATCACCTCTTTTCTATTATATCCATTTAAATATTGTTGTTAACCTTATTATCACAAAATCTTCCAAGGCGTTGCCTATCTCTAGGTTTTCGCCGCATATTAGAAAAGATTTTACTTGGACTACTCTTAATCCAAGTCGTACACCTGAATGTACCATTTTACACCATCAAATGTAACTAATTTCATATTTTTTCCAAGCGAATCGACACCACCGAATACTTGGACAAATAAATAATATCTAAATACCGATTGTCTATCAAAATAAACATCAAATTGACTTTTAAATAAATCCTCATCAGCGCCACTTACAAAATCAACTAATGTTTTTAATTCTGCAAAGTTATCATTACCATTTTGTCTACTTGGAGGATATAAACATTCAAAGTCAGAAGCATAATAATTTTGTTCTGTTTTACCACTCTTAGAAGTCCAAGAGTTAAAAGCACCTGCTGTTTCATCTGTATTGGCAGATACTTCATAAGCTAAACATTTATCAAATAAATTATATCCATAAGAACGATAACTATATCTATCTAAGTTAAAATCATATAATCCGACAAATTCATCATTTATATATAAAAGTATAGGGAAACCTTCTATGGCTTGTCTAACTTTATTATTCTTTAATTGAGCAGGATTCTTTTCCACATATAGATTGTCATTAACGAACATAGCGGACCCTGTATTCATAGCATTAGAAGATTCCATTTGATTACATTTTAAACAGAATAAATTTTCTAAAATACCATTTTTAAAAGGAGTATAAAATACTTGGTTACCATCACTATCTCCTAATTCTATATTGTAATTCTTATTAGCATATTGAATAGAAGAAGTCCCTTGCCAATACATATTACATCTAGGATATTCAAAAGATGCTCCATATAGATCAGCATTAGGTGAAACATATTTTATTCTGACTTCTTTTTTATTTGTTAAAGTCATATTACTTATATCCCCATAAACATACATACAAGGCATATAAGCATCGTTATAATTTTTATTATATTCTTCTTCTTGTTGTTCTATAGGCATATCTGCTATTCTATTTTGCAAAATTTCTTCATCTGATAATTCTCTTTCGTACATCATTATTCTTTTTATTTTACATGAACCAAAATTACTTGTTCCTTTTTCGCTATTCAAATATATTTTTTCTGCGTGCTTTATTTGTTCGTAAATTATTTGACTACCAGAAGATGAATCCGATAATTGGAATGGGTCACAGCATACTCCATTAACAAGTATCTTCCCAAATTTAGAAACCCTATCAATCATAAAGGTAATTTGTATATCTTCTCCTTGTCCTATATCTAATTCTGTCTTATGTGATACAGTAGATAAATTAGCTTTATACGGATTAATATATAATCCCGGATAAGGAGCAGAAAGACTCGTACAGTCTATAACTCTAGCTAAAGGATTTCCTATATCTTCTACACTAAATACCATATCTAAAGTAAATCCTCTTGTAACATTTTCACTAAAAGGTGTCATATCAATTTCTACATATGTATTACCATTTAATACTAATTCTCCGTCTATCCAACCATTAGTACCGTAGTTTGAATTATATAATTTTCCTATATATCCGTTTATATCATCTACCCAATAACCTCTATCAACATCTGAATTAGTTTTATTTTTAGCGCTAAAAGAAGCAATCAATCCTGCGCTAACATATTCCATAGCTTGATAACTAGAAGCAACCAATTCAAAAGTTAAATCTAATGTAGCAGTTTTACTTTTATCGGAATTATAAGCTTCTATTCTTATAGTATGCGTTCCTAATTCATAATCAGGAGTAAAAGTCCAATAATAGTTTCCGGGTTGTTGAGATAATGTTTTAATAGGTTTCTCAAAATCATCTACATACATATTAACTGTATAATAATCTGTATTAGCTATAGACACCCTATAGTTAATGTTTATAGGTTGACCTTTTTCATATTGTTTACTTGTATCAAAATTTGAAGTTATAAATAATTGGTCAGTAGCAACAACTATAACGTTAAATATCTGTGGAGCAGTAGAATAAATATCCGCAGTTGCATATATCTCGACTCTGTGAACTCCTACCGTTAAACCTTTAATCTCATAAGAGTTATATCCTTTACTAGATTTAATTGTGTATTCTGTTCCATCAATAGTAATAATAGTATTTATATCAGTTTGTAAATCACATTCGATATTATAAGTTAAAAGTATTCTATCTTTAAGAGTGTAGTCTATGTCTGTATTCATTGTTACAGTTAACTTAATACCACCACAAACAATATCCCATGTTAATTGGTTAGACATAAGACCTCCTCTATCTCTTACATAGATAGAAAGTCTCTTTTTACCACTACCCAAAGCAGGTATTTTAATGGTATTATTACCTTGAGAAATTGTTTGTATAGATGTTTCTACATTATTAATTAAAACATATAACGTACCTTCTCCTAAGTTTGGAGATGTATAATAAATAGGAATTGTAAAGTCCTTATCTCCATCAATAGAAGTTTCATTCCAATCAGTAGTAAGAGTAGGCATAGTACCTCCTCCCCCACCTCCACTTGGATGGTTTTTAATATGGTCAGTAAGAGTAGAATTGACCGCATCTATAATGTCTCTATTAACCTCTATTTGCCCCTTAGCATCGCCTAATTCTCTTAAAGCACCTTCTACGTTATCAGATTCAAAATTGCCCTCTAAATCTAAAAGAGCCACCTCTAATGCATCAGAGGTAGCTCTTCTTTCATATTTCTTCGTTTCTTTATTATATTTTCTTATTGTAGGCATTTAATCACCTCTTATTTATTTCTGTCTGAATAATTAACAGTAAGTGTATCGAATAAAACTCTTTCATTTTTTGTAGAATCAAAATCATTTACTGTAATTTTTCCTTCTAAATCTTTAGTAAGTACATCTTTAACATAATACATATTAAATGTAACTTTATCATATCCGAAGTCTGCCATTATATATGTTGGTTGTACTGGTAGAGTACCAGTATAAGCATACCACCAAGGTTGTCCGTTACCATTATCATGTATCGAACTTGAGTTTTCAGATTTTAATAAGTTTTGGCCGCTAGGTAAATTAATTGCTTTTTCTTTACCACTTTGTTTATAACCTGTTGCTTGGCACATTATATAATATGTTCCGTTAGCTTTATTAGCCGTTCTTGTTATGCTTTCATCTACTATTTTTAATTGAGTAGAACCAGTAGAAACAACATCTACATAATTATTATATGGAGCAAGTGTGAATTTTCTAGTAGAAGCATCATATGTAGCGCCTTTATATCCTGTATATAATGGTATACTTCTACTGTATGTATGGTTGTGCATTATATTATTTTTATGAACGTTACTTCATAAACCGAGAATTTCTCTCGCCCTAACTTTCATTAGGATATTAGACTATTTCTTCACCCTATATAATAGAGGCAAACCTTATCCGACATACTTTGTCGTACTCTCTTGCGAGATAGTCTTTGAAGTTTATTCTTATTATTTTATTTTAAGCTCATCTTTTAATATTTTTTCAATATCATTGAATTCTAAATAAGAGATTCTTATTATTTTAATATTGTTGTCTATACAGAACTTGGTTTTAACTGTGTCTCTTATTTTTCTATCTATAAATGTTTCGTAACCTCCAAAATGCTTTATTATTTTATAATGTTGTATTCCATCATATTCAATACAACAATTATAGTTAGGCAAATAAAAATCAAAAGGTAAACATTTATAAAATTTACAATTATTAAATTTATATTGAGGAATATACTTAATATTATATTTTTTTAATATTTCTCTTATATTTTTTTCTCCTTTGCTTTCATTGCAAATAGGGCATCCGCTATTATTGTTAATCACATTATCGTAGGTAGCGTTAAATATATGTCCCTTTTCACATTGTAAAACAATTTTTTCTTGATTATTTTTGTATTTAGATAATAAATGAAATCCTTTTTTTTGAAGATTTGTAATTACATCTTTTGCATCGTTAGTCATATTCTCAATCATACATTGTTTGCATCCACTTCCTTTTATAAAACTATCTAAACGAATCTCGTGATAGTGACCATTAGGGCATTGTAACTTTAATTTGGTTTTTTTATTTTTATATGGTTCTAACAACTTATATCCTCTTTTTTCTACTAAAGATTGTATATATTCTTGAGAATGTTTTTTATTAGAATATTTTGATTTTGATGCTGATTTATTTGTATTGATGTATCTTCTTTCAAAAGTGTATAATGTTACTTGTTCGATATTTCCTTTTTCGTTTTTAAATTTAATTATATCTCGCATATTTAAATTTTTCTTTTCATTTAAAAGTATCAAGTTATTATTTTTACAAATATTTTTAATTTGAGAATATGTATATTTATATTGTTTATTTAAGGAACAAATCGAACATCTTTGTCCTTTCTTAAAATTATTAAAAGACATTTCAAAAATATGTCCTTCCGGGCATTTGATTTTCATTTTTTTATGTATATTAATATATTTATTATCTAATAATATGTAGCCATGAGAATTTATATATTCTTTTACGTTATTATAATTTAATTTTTTTCCTATTTTACTCACCTCGTAAAATTATTTGAGCTTAAATAAATAAATTTAGAATCTTACCTGCATGAACATCCATTTTGATATAATTTATTTATTATCATTATATCCAAGTACTTAGGATTTAACCATATACTTATCCTTACGTTTTTTCTACTTTCGTACCTTCATAACCTCTTTTCAGGGTTATTGTGGTGTAAGGCTTTAGGAATTACCTGCAATTAAATTTGTAATTTTTGAAACCGATTACTCGATAACTAGGGCAACATTACCCGCATAATACAAAATCTACCTTATGTTTTTCTATATAAGGAATCCATTGTTGTAGTCTCTTAGTTCTAACTATTGTAAAAGGACTTAAGTGACAAGTAACAACTGTCCATCTAGGCTTAGTCGCTCTTGCTTCCACCTTAGTTAGATCAGCATCTAAAAATTCTATTTGTTTTCTTAAAAATTCATCAGTTTCTACTCCTGCATACATATATTCGGTATTAGAATTTATTACTACAAAATGCACAAATCCAACATCAAAACTATAGCTAGAAACCATTGGGACTTCTTTATCCCCAACTACATGAGGTTCATAAGCATTTAATAATGGTTGATTTTCGAAAGTACCATAATATTCAAATGCTGTACCAAATTTTTTGTCTATTAAATCGTTATTTCCACAATTAAGAATATGTGGCATATTTTTTAAATTACCTTCATGATATTTATAATAATATCTCCATTCTTGTGGTCTATTCGCATTTTGTGAAATATCGCCTGTATTTAAATGACAATCAAAATTAGGAGTACCATTTGAATATTCATAATGTTCTATAGCATCACAAGCTGTTTTTACTGCTTTATATTCATATTCTGTAAATCCTTGTTCGTCAGTAGTCCATAACATTTTTAAACTATTAGATTGACCATATTCTTTTACTTCAAATGTTTCTATATCTGTAAGCATACCTTCTACACCTACTTGATATTCATAAGTTCCATAAGTTAAATTATGAATCATAACTCTATGAATATTTACTACTTGGTTATATAAATTCACGATATCTTTTTCAGTTTTCTTTTTAATCCATTTTGATTCTCCTTGTTTTCTATATTTAATGATTCCGTCATAATCTGTTACTGGAGTTTCAAAAGTAAAAGTTCTTGAAGTATTGCCATCTTCACCGTAACACATATTAACCATTGAAGGACTATATTTATTAAACTGGATTGTTTCTGCACTTGAATTCCAATATCCATCTGCTAAACTTCTTGGTCTAAATTTTTCAACTTCACAAGTTTGATAATTTATAATACTTGCATCGTCTCTATTATTTTTACCATTATTAAAATTCATTCTTCTTAAAGAACAATATCTACTCATTCCCATATTATAATATCCGCCTTCATATACTGCGATAGTATGAGAATCTTCTGTTCCTCCACCTGCAAGCATATCAACCCATCTTTGGTTAGTAGATGTTATTGCTCCTAATTCATTTTTTATATATTTAACTGGTGTTGCTTCGGGTTCTGTTTCTCCCACGCATAAATACATTGTAAATCCATTTTCAGAGAAAGATATATTCCATTCTTGGTCGTATTCTTTTATTTTACATCTTACTATATCACTATTTATATTATAAAGAGCATTTCCTCTAACTAAAAAAGAATGTCCGGCAGGAACTATACCTTTTAAAGCTAAAGAACTCCAACTTCCACCATTAGGTTTATACCAAAGATATAGACCATTCAAATTTATATCAACGGTATTGCAATTATATAATTCAACAAAGTTATGACTTACTGCTGTTTCTTTTGTAGTTAATGAACCACCTCCATATATTTGTTGAATAACTAAACCACTATTATTTGTAGAATCTATTTTATTACTTGGAATTATTTTTAAAGGAGACTCTAAATTTTGTCCTTCTGTATAAGGAGTGCTAGTATAAGCTTCTAAAGGGAAAATGTGAATTTTACCACTTTCATCTAATGTTAATCTAAATTCTTTTTTGCCGTCAGAAGACAATAAATTTAAATATTGGTTAGAAGTATCTCCTAATAATGCTTTCTTTAAAGTTTCTATACTAGCTATTTTATTTTCAAATCCACTATCTAAATTTGTCCCTAATAATATATAGTCTGTATCATTAATAACTATGGTTTTACTAAGTTCATTATATTTAGTCATCTTATCACCTCTAATTTATTTCTAAAAAAGTATTATCTGCTAATTGTAAATTCGTTCCGTCTGCTAATCCTAAATAGTTTTTACCTAAAACACTTCCAGTTGATATCTCTAAGAATGTTCCGTCTGCTAATTGTAAATTCGTTCCGTCTGCTAATTGTAGATAATCTCCACTTATAGGAGTAATTATTCCTGATCCAACTTTCTTTTCTAAAGCTAAAACTCTTTCTTGCAGGCTTTTAATTGTTTCTAAAAGCTCTTTTATTATTCCTTCATGAGCAGATTGATTTCCTAAAGTATCTATTGTTCCTATATCAACCCAATAAACATCTTTATTGCTTGGAGCAGTTGCACTTTCTATAAAAACTTCCGAAACACTACCTTGTGCTATTGCTTCCCATACAGGTTCATCTTCTATATTTTCACAAGCATTATAATACTTCGTTTTTTCTTTAAAACAATAAACTTCAAATCCGGGAGGATATAAGATATTATTTTTATTTTCTATAAGGTCCGCATAGCTATCACATATCTGTCTTGAGTCTAAGTATAATCTTGAGGACAAATCGAAATTACTACCAATAATCATTTATATCTCTCCTCTCTAAAAACTAAATGTGTATTTTATTTGAGATACACTAGCCTTATTTTTTATTTTATAAATATAATAATTAACATTATTAATGTTTATTTCTTCTTTATCAAAATCATTTAAATATTCGAATCCGTTTCCGTCTTTTATGCTTTTTAATTCCCCATAACTTTTTGGGTAAGCATAGAAAACTCTTTTATCGGAATAAGATAGATTTATTGATTTATTTCCTTTTATTTCTACTAATTTTGTTCCTGCTTTAATATTTGTTTCTGTCAAACTATCAATAAATGTTCCATAGTAAAAAGGATAAACAAATGAAAAAGTTATACTAGAACTTCTTGTATTATTCTTACTGTCTGTAACTGATAATGTAAAAGTTTTTGTATCTGAAATTGTTGTATTATATGTATAACTTGTATCTTTAACCCCAATCGTACAATCAGTTAAACTAATTGATTTAGGAGTCATACTTGTAGTCCATGTAAACGTGCAACCGTTTATAGTTTCTACTCCTTTTTCATATACCGTCTTAGATAAATTACTTCTAAAAGAAGTAATAGATATAGGTTTATAAGTTAAATCGGAAATTTTTTCACTTAAACTATGTATTCCTTCTTCTATTTTATTCATTCTTACAGAAGAAATTATATCTGCTGTTTTCCAAAATGTTTTAACATATATTCCATTTTCATCAAATATAGTAACTTCTTCTGCTACATCTCCTACATAAGAAATATCTACTCCTGTTATATCTACTTGCCCGATCTCCGAATCATCTTCGTCAAATAATGGCTCTAAAACATGGAATTGATTATAAATAGGAGGAATAGTAATAAATCCATCATCTTCGTCATATAAATCTATTTGGAAAACATATGTCCCTACTTCTGCTCTTTCATCTATTAAATCTTCTGTAACAGAAAATTTAGCATATCCATCTTCTACTTTTCTTTTTTCTGTAAAAAATTTTGTACCATCTGGCTTAATAACTCTAAATCTAGCATATTCGGCATTATAACTAATAATGTAATTAATTTCATTTTCAAATTTAAAACAAGCATTTTTAATTTCGAAATAATAATCTACGTTTTTATTTTTTCTGTATAGATAAATATTTTTATCCATACTGGCTTTATTCCCATTAACTGTTATCGTATAATTATAAAAAATAGCCATAAAATATCACCTATTCTGTTGCTTCGCTATCTTCGAAAATAGGTGCAAGTACATGAAACTGTTCTATTACAGGAGGTATGGTTACTCTCCCTTTATTTGTCGCATTATCATATAAATCTATTTGAAAAGTATATTTACCTATTTCAGACACTTCATCCATAAATTTATCATCTATATTTAATTTAACTTTACCATCTTCAATAGGAATATTTGTTATTCTTTTTTTTACACCATTAGGTTTTAAAATTTTTATATCTGCGGTAGAAGCATTTAGACTTTCTATCATATCTACTGCATCAATAAATTTAAAAGGAGCATTTTGTATTGTAAAATAATAAGTTATGTTTTTATTATCTTTATATAAATATATGTTTTTATTTAATTTAGCTTTATCTCCATCTACGGTTATCGTATAGTCATAAAATATTGCCATACGAAATCACCTCCTTATAAAAAAAATAACGAGGGAAAATCCCTCGTCATACTATTCATCATCGTGTTCATAACCGTTGTTATTCAATATACCTAATCCTACAAATATTGTTAATAAAGAATTCATTAATTGTTCAAAATCATTAGGTAAGCAAGTAAATCCAAAAGTTTGTGATACTAAAACTATAAGAGATACTACTGATACCCAAAAGTACTTATTTCTTATTTGTTTCTTTAAATTAAGTTTTTTAATTTTAATTTTTATTTTTTCTATAAACTTATTCATCTTCTTTGACCTCCTTATGGTCAATATTTAATTCATTTTCTATTGTATTTAACCTCATTGAATGTTTAAGCATTATTTTTTCTATTTCAGAGATTCTATTTTTATTTCTTTCATCCTCTTCTCTTGATTCGTTCATTTGTTTTTTTAAATCATTTAATGATTCTAATATAAAATCTAATTTAACTTCCACAGTCGCTCTTTCTCTTCCGTTTCTATCGTTTTCTTTGCTTCTAGAAGATAAGAATGACCCTACGCCTATTATCATGGCGATACATGAAAATACTAACTCTAAAGATATTGTATACATATTAGAATCCATAAACTTCTATCTCTGTCCCTGATTTAAAAGTGAATGAAGTTGAATCGCCATATAATTCGATAGATTTTATACCATTTGCTTGTTCTTTTACTACTCTAAAGAATCCATTATCAAATAGAACAGAGCTTTCAAGTATATCTTGGTTAAGATATTTTGTGTCTCTTTCTATAAAAAATCCTTTATCTTCATATGTTTCGTAAATATATCTAGTACCATTAGCATAAGTTGAAGCGACCCCTGAAAACTCAATAGTACTATTTATTTTACACATAGGTTTACTTGCTACATTAGAAACAACTTTTCCAACGATTATTATTTTTTCACAATTAAAATCATTACCTTCTGTGTCTTTATTAATAAATATTTTTGAATTATTTGCAGTTAATTTAACTTCTGATAAAAGCTTCCATTTTTTTTCTTCTTTTACTTCATTATTTTTATTGTCAGAACTCTCTTCCGTTCTTCCAACACCTACAAATATTGCCATCTT
Source organism: uncultured Candidatus Melainabacteria bacterium (assembly GCA_937898445.1). GTDB lineage: Bacteria > Cyanobacteriota > Vampirovibrionia > Gastranaerophilales > Gastranaerophilaceae > Stercorousia. The sequence continues at coordinate 28,441 of CALEJY010000250.1, forward strand.
AACCATCTCCTTTTTCTTAAAAATACCTTATTGGTTTATATTAAATTTGATATATTTAAAACATATCTCGTAATATATCATCTAATATAATTATAAAATATGAAAGTATAAACCATAAAAAAGAAAAAGGTAAACATATTTGTCCCATAATATTAAACACAACATTGGAATAATTCCATATCCCCAATCCTAATTTTATATTCAAAATATATCCAAATATAAATTCAAGGACAGTAATTATTACTGTCCCCAATAACATTTGATGCCACATTTTCATTTTTGGAGTTATTTCATTGATTAATCCAATAAGAACACTTACTAATCCTCCGAGAACTATCATAGTCCAATGTGAATGTCCTCTATAAAGCATTTCTAAAAGAAAATAAGATATACCGAATATTATAAAAATAAAAAATTCCTTTTTTAAGAATTTATTCATTTTAACTCACTTCCCTTACCTCTGAATATAATCCTGAAACATATGCTTCCTTTCCTTTAAAATCTATTTTATTCCATCCGTTTGAGCAAGTTCCTAACCAAGTAAAATGACATCCGTTAACTGCTTGCCCAATAATATCATAAGAAGTACTTTCGCCTTTTCTTATATTTACTCCGTTTGTAGTTATTACTATTTTATTATTGTTGACTATATCGCCAACTAAAGCAACAGCATTTAATTCGTCATATGCGTCTGCTGTTTGTTTATCTTGCATGCATATTTTAATATTTAGTGTATCGTCAGTTTCTTCACATCTATCCATTACAGTAAATATTTTACCATCCAACTCTGTGTTAGTTCCTTGTAAGAATACTTTACTTCCTAAAGGAATTGAATCTGGAGCAGCACATATTAATTCATTTGGATATCCTATGCATTCATTGCCCATTGCATCTACAGTTGATGAAGAAGTAGAAGAAGTAGAAACAGTTATTATATCTTGGAATTCTTTTTTTACATTATCGTCATCATAAAAATATGGTAATTGGTCATTTTCGATTTTGTAAAAACGAAGATATAATTCAACATTTTTTGCTGTTCCCGGACCAGATCTCAATAACGTATGTCCTGTATCATGATACCATTGTCTATAAGTCAAATATCCTAAATCCCCATTTTTAAATATTTCTTTAACTTTTTCTTGTACTTGTGAGTTTTGCTTACTTAAAGAGCCACTATTAACAAGAGTGTATCCATACTTGTCGCATACATATTTACTACATATAAAATTTAATGCACCTTCACCCATATTATATGCAACTAAAGAATGTATGATATTCCAGTAATGTTTTTTAGCTTGTTGTCTAAGTTCACTACATCCAAATTCTAATTGTAGTCTTCTACCGCTGTCTGTTGAACCATTTAACGTACTCATAGATAATGTTACTTGTTTAGTCGTACCATCTAAGTATTTAATGGTTTGAACCCCTGAATTTACTTTTCCTGAATAAGGATTTTTATATCCCTTTACAAATACACTTCTTTCAACTTGCATTAATCCATATCCACTACTACTGGAAGGAGAACCTGCTGTTGGATTCCCTCCGCTTTCTGCTGCGATTACCATTGTTACTATTGCAGGGTCTATACCAAATTTCGGAGCAATTTCATTTATTAATGAACTCCATTGTAAAGTATTAGTATAATTAGAAGAATTAAGAGCAGTTCCAATGTTAAGATTTGTTAATATTTTTTTAGCTTCAGAAATTGAAGTTTTATCTGATTTTGAACTTGTAGGATAATAAGTAGATATATGAGTTTTATAAGTCTTGCCTTTAAGTTCTACTGTCCCACTTTCTGTTTTTGTCCAAGGACATTCAGATAAATATGTAATCCAAGGTAATTTACCATGTTTTGACCATGTTCTTGAAACACCATTATAACTTTTTTTGAAAGGATTGTTTCCTAGCCCTGTTATTTGAACTTTATTTTTCCAAGAAGGAGTACATTCAATTACTAATCCTTCGCCTACATATACTCCAATGTGTCCCTTAACCCATACTGCTTCGCCAAGTTGTATATCCTCCCAAGAATCACCATTAGAGGAGTTATAACTTTTTACATCCTTACATACGGCAATACATCCATCTGCATTTACATCTTGTACTCCATTACTACCATAAACCGCTCCACCTAAATTTTGAGTAGTATCTGCGTTCCAACCCCAAAGAACTGATTTGATAAGATTGACGCAGTCGAAACTCCAAATTAATTTCCCAGTAGCAATAGCTTTTCTGTAAGCTTCCATTCTGCTGCTTGTATAAAACCAAGGATAAGCACTCGCTCTATTAGCAATTAATGCACTTGTAAGTTTTTGTCCTACTGCTCCATATACATACATTGTTTCATGGTCTTGAACTATCTCATTTAATTTTGCTACTAATTGATATTGATTTGTAATTTTACCAGTCACCCTCGGAAAGTCTTTAAAACTTATATTAGAAGGAGTAGGTACAACCTCTACATTATCACTCATAACATAAGAAATATTATAATCTACTTCATAAGATTGAATAGCGCTATTATCTGTTTTTCTAAAAGTAAATCTAACTTTTTTTGCTTCCGCAGGTACTAATTCATCGAATATGGTATCTCCTACACTTTTATAAGATAAAAGTCCATTGCTTGAATTATAATAAAGCACATTTGCAATTACCATATTTTTATTTTTTAATTTAAGTTTTATACCTTTTACATTTCCTAAATTTATATATCCTTTATTCCTAACATAATTATTTGAATCGACATTTGCTCCTGTAGACAAAGATATATTACCATTTTCTAATAAATTTTCAGTAGGTGTTTCAGTTGGGTCATCTCCTATGTCCCATCCTCCGCCCCCACTAGACGAAGCTGTTAATTGAGGTCTCGATATTAAGCTGATCTTTTCAGTAGATGTATTTGATAAAGCAACTTTCCTTAAACCATTTACATTTGTATCATTTGAGACATCATAGACATATATAACACCACTTTCTATACTTGATACTAATGCGACATGTCCGATTCTCATAAATCTTGTTCCCCATGTACTTACCTGATTGACTGGAGTTTCAGAATAAAATATTATATCTCCAACTTGTAGATTTTTAAAATTTTCACCCCAATATTCTTTAGGAAGAATCCATCCTTGTTGTATACAATATCTAGCTTGTTCAGATGATGTTCTAGGTAATTCGATGGCATATGAACAATTAGAAGTTCTAGCATTATTTGAACTAGCCCAATTTAAATATTTAGAATCAGAATAAGTTATGTATCTATAAGCTAAAGAAATTAAAGTTGCATCATCAATATAATATTTCCCACTTGAATTTGTTACATCACTCTTAGAACTTACAGAAGATAATATTGTATTTGTTCCATAACAAAAATCAGAGGCACTATCAATATATGATTTTGCTACTCCTACTATATTACTACCTCCAGTAAAATTAGATAAGTTTGCAACATATCCATAACTCGCACTATATACCTTACCTATTAATCTTGTTCCACCATAAGAAATTTCTATTCTGTAATCCGTAGAGATTCTAGGAATAAATGCTCCGAAAATACAGTCATCTCCAACCATATATAAACTTGTAGATTGAGAAAATTTCATCGGAGTGTTATCTCTTGTTCTAAAATTAACAACCGCATTATAATCAGGCAAAGGAACTTCTGTACTATTTACCAATAAAGATAATGAACTTAATGTTCCAAATATGTATATATTGTTTGTTCTAGCTATAACCGAAGCTTTAGAAGAAGTTTTATCAATATTTGTTGTTACTTGAGTAGGAGCGGTTACTCCATCTCCGTCTACTGTTATACTTTCACCTCTTGGAAGTCCTAAACTCAATATAAAATTATTATCTGTTGGTTCTTCTATTACGGCTGTAGCTTCTGAACCTGCTGGTAGTGTTGTTACAGTCCCTATTTTTATAGAAATATCTGTTGAGGAACTTCCACCGCCACCACTACTACTTCCGCCACCAATATCGGCAACGGAAAATAAATTTATCCAGTTTTTCTCACCTTTATGTCTCCATTTAACCCATACACCATCAAAGACCATTTCTACTTCCCCTGATCCTTCTGTGGCTGATATTGGTAAAGTTGCTCCATCTCCGATAGTAGTCCCATCTTTTGATTGTAAGAATATATTATTATTTGCATTTATTTTTATATCTATAGGAACTGCTTTTAATAGGTCTTGTACTTTTATTCTTTTAGTACTTTCCGTATCTTCTATTATAAGAAAATCATCTTCGGAATATATACTTTTAATATTTAAATCTTCTATAAAACTCAACTAATTCACCTCCTTACTTCCTTCATCTAAATAACTTTGTAATAATGCGGTTAATTTTTTAATTTCTTCTTCTTGTTGCTGTATTAGAGCTTCTTTTAATATTACTATTTCTTGAAGCTCTAATACCCTTTCTAATGCTACTTTGTACGCATATTCTGTTTTAACTTGTTTATTCATAAAACCACTCTCCCTTATTTAGTAATAGTTATTTCTAATTTAAGTCCGTCATAATGAGAATATTGATTTTGAGGATTTCCATTATCATCAACATAGAATTGAAGTTCGCTTGCTCCATTTAATAAAGCGCTATTTATTGATGTACTACTTATAGGTATTGTTTTTATATCTCCTCTAGCAAATTTAACACTACTATTTTGATAGAAACTAGAATAAGAACCTGTAGTTGGATTACCAAATCTCATTACTGGATATGGAACTGCTGCAGCTATACCATGACTTGTAGATAATCTGTGACAAGTTAATGAAATACTATCTATTGATTTTGCAGAACTTAAAAAGTCTAGTGCATCTTGAGGTAAAGTAGCTTTTCCTCTGTGTTTCTTATAAGTTTTATATCTACCTTGCGCTATTTTACCAGTAAATCCTGAAGTAGCTAATCCTGTTCCTTCAGGTATACTCTTTAGATTGATTAATGTAAATGTCTTAGTTACTGTTGATGGTTCAGTAACTTCTCCACCACCAGTACCTCCACCACCAGATGAATTATACCAATTATCTGTATCTGTTTCAGTTAAAGTCCCTCTTTGATGTATAAAACCTCTATTGATACTATCGTTTTGTTCTGTTGTTGATGTAATCATACCTCCGGAAACTATCATTCCTCCGTCTATTGCTGTTCTTCTGTATTTTGTTTTTCCTTTAGTATTAAAGAAACAAATTTGTGAAGCATTTATACTTGATACTGGAGTTTCAAAATGAAGCAAATCACATAACCCTACGATACCTCTCGCTCCATTAGTGTATTTTGCAAAAGCACCAAAATAACTTGTATTAGTAGTTGAAAGATTTTTACTTTTAAACCCAGTAATTTGACAATAACAATTATCTACTACAATCGTATCTAATCCTTTTGATTCATAAGAGTATAATGTTGCTCCATCAGTCGAAGTTAATTGTTTATTACCTTCTAATATAGTATCAATAGTATTATTTCTTATATTAAAATTACCATATGCTATACAACTTTTATCGTAATTCAATTTTAATGAGCCATGTCCCAAAAATCCTTCTACACGAACATCCTCATTGTATGTCCCTGCAGCTATTTCTATGACGATATTTTCATTATCAAAATATGTTCCGTATTTTTCTTTTATGGTATTTAAAACTTCATTAATAGAACTAGCTTTATTATTAGAATCTTCTCCTTGCCCGTTTCCTGTCTTAGTTTCTGCTACATACCAAGTTTTAGGCATATTTGTTTCAGCAGTACTTTTAACTAAGTTTGTACCATTAATTTTGTTTGTATTTAGATTTGAAATGAAACACTCATCCATAGTAAAATATGCTATCGGTGTACCATTTGATTCTTTAAAGATATATAGTCCTCTACCATTAATATTAGTTCTTGCCATTGGAGTAGAACCATCTATAACTTCACCATTATCGTCAAAACTTGATTCATCATACATTTTCACTACTATACCTTCGGAAGAAACAGTAGTTATATTGTTTTCTATTTTACTATTCATATTTGTGAATCTTAATGTGAAGTCATCAATTGTTTGAGTCAAGGAACTTTGTCTTGCAAAAACAACAGAGCCATCTGATTCTTTAGCTTCTTTAACAGTATTAATAATTTCTGTAGGAGTTAATTTTGAAAGGGATTCGTTTGTAGTTTTTTGATATGTATCTAAGTTTTCTGATATTTCCCCAACTTTAGTAGTTATTTTACCTATTTCTGTAGTAATAGATTGGTATTGTTCCATTCTTTCACTACGTTCATCATTTATTTTTTTATCTGAAATGGCATCAATAGCCTCATTTACTCTCTTTTTATAATTAGAAAGAGCATCTCTATATTTTGTCATTGCAGTATTAATTTTGTTTCTATCAGAATCGTCTACGATACTTGTTTTTTGAAGTAAAGTGTTAATTTCATTTACTAATGCTGTGTGCATAGAGACATAATTATCATATGCAGTTTTTAAATTTGTTTTTGGAGTGGTAACACTATCTTTATCAACCAGATCTCCATTGTTGTATACAGAGGCATAATCAGCATCTATATCTAGTTTTTCAGTTTGTAATGCCTGCAAAGATTGTTTAATGCTTAATTTTTCTGCATCACTTAATATACCGTCTTTGAATACTCCGTCTAAATTAGTTTGTAAATCAGATATTGTTTTATTAATATTGTCGATATTTTTTTGTAATTCATCTTTAGTTTTTTCAACAAAAGTCTTTATACTTTCTTGAACCATTTCTGAATAAACCACACTATAATTTTTCAATGCAGTATCGTGGTCTTCGATATATGGATTTAAGATATCTCTATCTTCTGTAGATAACATATCCGTTCTAGCTAATAAATTATCTAAAGCTGTGCATAATGCATCATATTTTTGAACATATGTATTATATGCATTTGTAAGTTTTGTTTTACTATCATTTGATAAGTTTTGTAACATATCATTATATTTAGTAGTTACTGCATCTTTTTTAGTTTTAAAAGTATTAAAATTTTCTCTTATTTGAGCCTTTTCTTCATTTGTTAATACGGAATCATCAAATATATCTTCCATACTATCATTTAAAGATTCTAAAGCTTCTTCTACTTCAACTATTTCTTTATTCATTGCAGATTTTAAATTATCTAAAATATTCTTAGTAATATTATTCATAACAACTTGATGTTGTTGTGTAAAAGCATCTAATTTAGTTTTATAGTTATCATAGGCAGATGTATAACTGTTTCTTAAAGCAGTAGTTATTCTGCCTGTTGAATTAATAATATCATTAATTTTAGAAACATAATTGTTGTAGGCTGTTTCATAATGATTATAAGCTCGTTTATAATTTGCTCTCGTTAAAACAGATAAATTCTTATTTTTCCAAATTTCAATATATTTATTTTTTAACTCAACTTTTGAAAGTTCTAATTCTTTTAATTGTGATTGAAGAATTCTTCTTTCACTTTTATCAACTATATTATCTGAAATTGCATCTTCAACAGAAGTATTAATATCGTCAATATCCTTTTCTAATGTCTTAATTCTATCATCAAATCCATTTGTATATGATTTTGTTTGTTCATTTGCAATATTTTCTATAACTGTATTCGCATTTACTATAAAATCAGATAAAGCATTACTTACTCCATCTATAGCATTATTTATATTAGTTCTATCAATGTCATCAATTAAGTCTGTTTTAGCCAATACAGTATCTATTGCAGAATTTAAAGCATTATATTTTTCAACATATAAATCATATTTATTTTTTAAAGTCGTTTTATCAGAAGCAGTAATGTATGCTGATCCTATAAGAGAATTGTATTGTGCAGTAACATCTGCATTTTGTACTTCTAAAATTTTTCTCTTTGAAGCAACTTCTTTTCTTTCTGCTTTATCAATTACATTATCCGCAAAAGTATCATCATAACCAGTTTCTATATTATCTATTTTTTTATTAATATCTTCTATGTCTTTACTAAACGCAGAATTTAATATATTTGCTTCATTTTCAGATATGTATATCAAAGCATTATTTGCTGCTTTAGTATATTCTCCAATAGCATCTAAGACTGTACTATATAAAGAATCTACAGAGGCTTTATCTTCGTCTGTAACTAAATCATCTTTATTCAAAATTCTTGTAACTTCTGTAGTTATATTATCATAAGCAGTTTTAAACGCATTATATTTTTCATCTAATGTAGTTCTGGCAGATGTCTCTGTTGTCATACTTGCCTTTAAAATAATTCGATTATATTGACTAGTAACTTCATTTTCTTGCATTTTTAAATTATTTAAAGAGGTCTCAATTGAAGCTCTTTCTATTTGGTCAATTACATTGTCTAAAAAAGTATCTCCAATTGTGCTATCTAAATCATCTAATTTATTTCCTACATCTTGGATTTGAATATTAAGCTCACCCTTTGCATTGTCTATTTCTTGGCGATATTTATTATTTTCTGATTTTGATAACATCTTACCTAAAAATGTATTAAATTCATTTACTGTTGCTCTATATTCTTCTAAAGCAGTAATTATTTTTATTTTTTCTATTTCATTAAAGAAGTTATCTTCGCAAGCTTGATTTATTGCGTTTATTAATCTATTATATGTGTATGTGTAATTTAAAAACTGTTTCTTCATATTTGTGAAATCTTCTTCATCCAAGTTTAAAGTTTCCAAATAAACATCATATTTTTCTGTTAAATCATTGCTTTCTTTTTCTAGTTCTTTAAGTTTTTCATTTAATAAATTTCTTTCTATTGTTGTAATTGTTCCATCGGCAGATGAATCTTCTACCCATGTATTTAATGAGTCTAATTTTGCTAAGATATCATCAAATTGAGCTTGTAAACTGGATTTTTCTAAGCTTAATGAACTTCTCATATTCGTTGTAACCGCACTTAAACTCATTAATATTTTATTTTTTTCTATATTCAATCTCGAAATTTCTTCGTATATTGTTCCTCCTATACCTATAAATAGGAAGTCATCACAAGTTTTCTTTAAATCATCTAGTCTTGCTCTACAAGTACTTGCTAATCCTATAAGTATAGATGTTTCTGTAGGTGTTACAATTTTATCTTGAGTTGAATCCCATAAAGTTCTTTGGAAATTATTTAATGCTCCATCTAAAGCTTCTTTTTCACTTTTTAATAAATTTGCATTTTCTGTTTCTTGTTTACCTTCCATTACATCTATTAACTCATCTATATAAATAAAAAAACTATTTTTTTCAGATTCAATTTTATTCATTTCATTAATTAATTCATAATTTTCCTCATTTGAAACTAATGAATCGGCAAATACATCTCTCATTTTTATAATAAAATCTGAAAGCATAGTATTTAAACTAATTGAGTATGCAACTATTTGTTCTCTTAATTCATTTTCTCTGTTACTATCTGAATACTCTTTATTTAATTCTTGAGCTAGTAATTCTATTTCTTTAGCAGTTTGTTGTATTTTCGTATATATATCTGTACTACCGCTTAAATCATTTCTTAATAATCCAATCGTCTTTGTAATCCCATCTACAGTCTGATTGATAGAGGTATATTTTCTTTCAATATCGTTTACTCTTTCTACAATATTTGATAAACTAGAAGAATTATCTTCTCCACTATTGCTATCAAAATTTATTGTGATTTCTTGTTGATTTGGTAATATAAAAGTTCCTTTATCGTTTATTATAACCAAAAATAATCCTTCTTTACTTTCTAATATGGTATTAGAAGTTTTTAAATCATAAGGAGATTCATTTTTATCCCAATAAAAATACTTATGGTTACTATACATATTTTTTATACTATAAAAAACATTTTTATATCCAATTACCATATTTTGAACACTAATATAAGTAAAGGAAGGGGTATTAGATAGACAAGCCATATCCTCACCATCCTTATTAGTCTATATTAACTTTATTTTGTTTTAATAAGTTCCATAGTCTTCTATTTTTATTCATTTGTTTATTATCTGATTTAGCAGATTTTAAAACATCTAATATTACTTTCTTTGTATTTGATTCTAGTTTTTTATTTGACAATGTTATTTCTAATTTTTTATCTTTAAAAGAATAATTATATCCAACTAAATAAAATAATTCTTCCTCTTCATTATCATATATAGCTACAATATCTCCTAAGCCTAATGAACCGCTCCAATGTTGTCTATAATCGTTATCTACTAATCTATTTAAAAAGTCATCTATATCTATAGATATTTCTCTAGTAGGACAACATCTTAATTCTAATTCTCTTGTTCCACAAGATATAATTTCTGTAGCACTATAAAAAGCATCATTAGAATATGTATCATAATAAATAAATTGTTTTAATTCATTTAATAATTCATCTGAAAATAATCTTTCTCCATTTACTAAGCAGCTTTCTTTATTACATTGAATGTTGACTTGTTTTATTTGTTCCTCTATTTCTGTTATTCTTTGTTCAGTTAATAAAGTGTTAGCTTTAAAAATTGCTTCCTGATCTAATCCGGCAGATAAATTTAATTCCATTTCTATAGCGCTATCTGTATTACCTTGACTTCTATAGTTGGCCGCCATTTCTTTTAACTGTTTATTATATTCTATATGGAAAAACCATTGAGTTTTATAATCTGTTAATTTATTTTCTTCTGCAAGTTTTTCTTCTCTTAATTGTCTTAACTTACCTTCATTTTCTTTTAAAATTTCATCGTATTCACTTAATTTAGATATTAGTTCATCACTCATTTCTTTATTTTTTATAAAATAAGAATAGTTTTCTATATAATTTTTCCCATTTAACGTATAATCGCTTACGATACATTTTTCTTCATTCCCTATTAATGTAAGTCTAGTTATAATATCTGATGAATCATCTGTTTTTTCTAAACTTCTAATATAGTTATCATAAGATAATACAATTTTTAAATCGTCTCCAAAATTATCTATATAATATAAATTAATTAATTGATTGACTCTATCGAAAACAGGAACACACTCAAATTCTTCTGATATATTTTCAGAAATAAATTCATACCAACTAATATCTATATCCTCCAACCATCTCATTCTTCTAGTAAAATGTTTCTTTAATTCTATTAACTCTCCTTGTTTTGTAAATATATAATTCCCCTCTTTATCCATTAAATAATCCGAACCTTTAACATAATCAGAATATAAAACTTCTTCGTCAATATGACCAAATTTCCATCCCGTTTCTTGATACATATATTCATTAAGATTGATTATAATATTATCTCCATTTGAGTAATCTGAATCATTTAACATAATTCCTATATTCGATAAAACTATATTAATTTTTCCAAGTTTTTTTTCTAATCCATAAACTTGTAAGGTTTTAGTTTCCTCATCTCTATTATAAGTACAGGTTTTTACTACAAAATACTCTCCATCTAAAGATATTAATCTTTCTGTTCTTATTTCATCAAAAAAAATAAATGGTTCTTTATTCCCATAATATTTATTTATTATTATAGAAAGTGAATCCACTTCTCTAATACTTCTTTTAACCGATTCCAAGCATTCCATTGGTAAAGTGCAGATTATATCTTTATTTGCTTTATGTAATAATAATTCATTGTAGCTATTTTTCATTTCTTTTAAAATTACATTCATACTTATCACCTATAAAACTATCGGAAATTCAGTTTTAATATTAACTTTTCCATATCCAGTTAACGTTAAATCGTTATTTCCGGGCATAAATTTTATCCATTTTCTATTACATTTATTTAATTTATTTTCTTTATTTTCGTTTAAAACGGTTAGCATTTTATTATCTGTAATAATTTTTTCATTAAGTGTTAGATTTGAAATTTGAAAATCATTTATTTTTACAACACTAACACTATCTTGAGTTCCCTCAACCGTGATTATTGGGTAGCAAATTTCTTCACTTGGATTTTCTACACTTAATAAATATTCTCCATTTAAAAGAACATCTGTTTCAAATTGTTTATAAAAATAATGACTATATGGTTGGAAAGTAACTTCTATAAATCCTTGATTTGAAAAAGTTAATTTATCTTGTATTTTAACACATTTTAAATAGAGTATATAATTTGGATAATCTTCTGTAACAAAAGGTGCAAAATTATCGGTAATTAACCATGATTTTATTCTTTTAAAAATTTCATCTGAAAAAGTTGCTAAATTTCCTTGTTTATCAACATAAGCTAAATTTAAAACTATTTGTTCTGGTGCTTCACTTTCTTCTTTATATGTTGGATAGATTTTATTTGTACCTTCCATATTTAAAGAAATAGAATAAGGCACTTTCATATCGTTTACTATGTTATTTTCAAAATATACTAATCGTACGTTATATTCATCACACGAAATATTATTGAAAATAAATTTATCAGAAATAAACATTCATTTCCCTCCTTAAAAAAAATAGGGACTAAATTAGTCCCTATAAATTATTTGATATGTATTTTAATTCTTTATCTATAGCATCCGTTAAATCATCTATTGATGCTTTGCTTAAATCTCCAGTTACAGTTATATTAATATCTCCAACATTTAATGTTTTCGAATTTGATTTGGAATCTATTAGGTCTTTATAATTTGTACCATATTGTTTTAATTCCAATCTATCATATATATCTGAATATTGTTTTAAAACTTCCATCGCACTTGTTAAATTATTTACTAAATTATTTTTTATAGAATCTCCCATAATTCCAAGTGCTTCACCAGAAGTCTCTGCAAAATTAATTAGTGTATCTTGTAGATTTTTTACATTTCCATCAATATCTGTAAAAGTTCCATTACTTAAAGCATCTTGAACCATTTGAGCAATTTTTTGAGCAGACCACGTTTCTTCTAATTGTTTTATTCTATCCTCTGATTTCTTTTCTTCTTCATCTATTTTTTTATCGTACATTTCTTCTATTTTTGAATCTAATCTATCTTGTTGTAAGTCTTGTAATGCTTTTTCTTCTTCTCTTAATTCATCATATGCCTCTTGTAATTTACTTCTAGTAGATAAAGATGTGTCATTTTCTAATGCAGAAATTTTACTTCTTAATTTATTTATTTTTGCTAATTGTTCGTCATAATCATCTTTATAATCAACTTCACTTCTGTAATCTTGATAAGCTTTCTTTTGTTCTTCTAAAGCTTTAACCCTTGCATCTTTTTCTTCTTCTATTTTGTCTTTTCTTTTATCTATTTGGTCTTCGTAGATTTTTGTTATTTCTTCTTCTATATCTTTTGTTAAGTCTAATTTTTTATCTTGTATATCTTTTATTTCTGCTCCTAGTTGTTCCCATTTTACGATAGCATCAGGTAAATCTTTTGATTGTAGGTCTAAGAATTCTTCTAATAAATCATTAACTCTTTCCAGATCTGATGTGTTTTGATATTTGTCAAGAATTTCTTTTTGATTAGTAACCCAATTATTTTCATCAAATTTAAATCCATACGCAGATAAGCTTTCTTTATATATATCTATCATTTCATTATATTGGTCAATTGTTTTTTGCAAGTTAATTCTTTGTTTGTCAATTGCCTCAGCCTGTTTATTATATAAATCAATTTTATCTTTACCTACGGCTGAATCTAGCTTTGCATTTAATAAACTTAATACATTATCTAATGAATTAAATTCGCTAGATAATTCTGTTACACCATTTTTAAATTTATAAAGTTTATCTTCTCTAAGAAGTTGTTCTATTTCATCTTTATTTTTTTCAATAGCTTTTTGGGCATCCATCCATTCTTGCCCTGCTTTTGGCAATTCTGTGTATTGTATCTTGATATATTCGTTTACAAGATTATTAGCTTCATCTAGTTTTTCTTTATATTTATCAAGGTTATCTTTTGCTTTTTCTGTAGCCTTGCTTAATGATTTTTTCTTAGATTCACTTTTACCAGTGTAATCACTTTCAGCTTTTTGTGCTTTTTCATATGCCTTTTCCAATTTATCATATTGTTCTTGCATACTTATTAAATTTTCTTGTTGATTAGTAAAATTATCTTGTTGATTAAATTTAAAACCATAGTCTTTAGACAATTTTGATTTTAATACTTCTTTTTCTTTTACTAATCCTTTATAATATTCTTTTTGTAAAATAACTTGTTCTGTATACAATTCATTTTGTAATTGTAATTCTTTAGCTCTTTTTAAGCCTACTGAACTATCCATTATTTTATCTAATAAAGTTAATTGATTAGAACATCTACTTATTCTATTCTCTAATTCTTGGAATATAGAAATACTATTTTTTAAAGAATAAAGAATTTTGTCTGCATCAAGAGTTATATGAGTTGGAATGCCGACACTCTTGTTTATGGTATTGAATGGATTTTCAGATAACGCAGAAACGCCATCAGAGCCTTCTACAGGGGCATTAGATACATCCCCTACCGAATATGTGGTTACATCTCCTTCAACAGGCACGGATACGTTTACGGACTCTGTAGGAGTATCAGATATATTTTGGAAATCTGTTACTGAATTATGGAGACTGACAGGTATAGATATTCCGCTCGCAACTCTACCTATCATAGCTAAAGCATTTGTAAGAGTTTTACTTACTATACCTTTAAATGTAACAGTTTTAGTTTCGTCTTTAGCCTTTTGAGAAACAGTATCTTCTTGTTTTGTAGTAGTTGCATATCCACTTGTATTTATTTCAACATTCTTATTTTCATCTTTTGCCTTCTGTGCTACTGTATCTTCTTGTGCGACAGTAATAGTAAATCCATTAGTGTTTATTGTAACAGTTTTATTTTCATCTTTTGCCTTTTGAGTAACCGTGTCAGCTTGCGATACAGTATTTGTAAATCCATTAGTTAAGAAACTAAAGTTTTTAAATACAGGTTTTGCTCCATTTTCAACATTTGTATTTTCTTGTATTACCTGTGGGTATCCTTCACTCTTAAATACCACAGATTTTTCTACAGGTGTACTTTGAATAGAATCAACTTTTTCGTCTATATCGCCAGTCTCTAAATATGTTCTTACTATTTTTTCTTTTAATGCAATCGCATCGACAGTATTTAATCCTTCTAAAGCTTCAACTATATTTGTTGCGACAGTAATTTGTTTTTCTTCGTCAAGCGCATCTATTTGTTCTCTTAATTGATTGATGTCTCCTTTAGCAAGAGCATCGTTTATATTTATTGCTACTTCTTTTTCTGTATCTGTTGTCATTATTTCGTCTAATCTTTTCTTAACTGCATCTATTGTATTTTGTCCTACTACTTTTAATCCTACTTTTGAAGCAATATCGCTATGTTCCAATAAATAGCCAACCACATCTTTGTAACTATTTAATTTGTTGAAATCTCCACCCATTTTACATATAAGACTAATAGTACTGTCTTTGTCTATAGGGAGTTTAGCCATTGTTTGTTCAACTAATTTTAGTTTACTTTCATCAATTGTCCCTGTTGTAAATAGATTTTTAACTGAATCACTTGCATTGATATGCTTAAATTCAGTAAGTTTCTTTTTAAGATTTGCCAATTTTGTTTCTGTATCTTTTGTATCTAAATCTACTTTTATATTGTTATCTCTATTTTTATTTATGTCGTTAATTTGTCTCATGATGTCAGTATCTATTTTATCTCCACCAGCAAGCGAAATAGGAATTTTTAGTTCTGCTTCTGTAAGCTCTCCATTAAACATTTTTTCAAGGAGTTCAGTAGCCTTTGCGTCTCCTACTTTACCTGTATTTTCAATAGTAGTTGCTAAAGTAGCCACTAATGATGCCTCAACTTTTGTTATTGTATTCTTCCCGTCAGTAACTCCTTCTATTATCTTTTGTAATTGTGGAGGTAAGTTCTTATAACCCTCACCCTTAGCAACATCAGTTATAAGTTTGATTTTTTGTTCAAGAGTAAGAGTATCACTTGTCATATTTTGCATAAACTCTTCTAACTCTAAAAATTGAGATTGAAGTTGCATAGCTAGCTCGTCTTTATTTATAGTGATATCGAATAAATTCTTTCCAAATCCTGATAAGAATTTTTCCAATTTCATTTTGCTTAAATCTAAGCCGCCTTCTAACTGACTTGTAAACCCTGTTATCCATTGACTAGCATCTATACCAGTTATTTTTTCTAACTCTTTTGCAACTCCTGCTATTTGTTTTTGATATCCCTCTATATTACCTGTTTGTTGAAATACTTCATTTGCTTGTCTTAAAGTTTCGTTCCATTTTTGAACATCTTTATAATGGTCAACTGAATATTCAGATATCTTATCAAAACCTTTTAAAAATTCATTTCTTTTACTTAAATTATCTGCAACTAATTCATTAGACCAATCATATAATCCAATTAAATCTTTCATCTCTGCTTTTTGTCTATTGCCAAGTAAAGAATAAGATTTATATTTAGTAGACATTAATTCATTAAATGCTACGGCTTCTTGTTGAGATTCATATTCTGCATATTGAGCATTTTTTTCTGCGTAACTTTTATTTAAATTTGCTATTGATTCTTGTTGATTAGCGTATGCCTTAGCGTACTGTTTACAACCTTTTTCAAAATCTTTTAAACTTAACCCAAATAAATTTGCTGGGTCTTGGAATGGATTTTTTACGGCATTTTTTGTTATAACCTCATCATATACATTTGTTTTTAATGTTCCATTAGTTCTATAATCTCCAACTAATTTACCTGCGTCTTGAGCTGCAGAAGCCTGTTGTGCAATTAATAGTTGATTTTCTTTTTCTATCGCTATTTCTAATTTTTCAATCAATGCATCCGTACTATTCCCCAATGCCAAAATAGGGTCTTGATTTTCGTCATAACCCATTACTAACTCTGGGAACATTTCTGCAAGTTGTTGTTTATATCCGCTTAAACGAGCCATTTCATCAGAAGTTAGATCAGCTTTATTTGCAAGCTTTTCGTAATCTTCAGCCATAGATTTTAAAGCAGTCCTTTTATCATTTAAATTAGATATCTCTGCTTGAGTTGATTGTATTCCTGCTTTTGATGTTTCATAAGCTTTTTCGGTTTTATGAACATAATTGTCAATAGCACTAACTGCTGCGCTTATTCCACCTATAGCTAAAGACAATAACGCACCATTTAATAACGAAACTCCAACAGACATAGCTATAGATTTAGCTCCACCTAAAACCATTGATTTAGCGGTTTCTTTGACACCTTTTGTTACTTTTTCTGCTTGAACTGCTCCTTTAGATAATGTATCGCCAGTTCTTTTTAAGTTTCCTTCTGCATCTTTCGTACATACCATAAAACTTGTCGAAGTGCTTTTTAATGTTCTTTGTATTCTATTACTATTTGACTGAACATCGCTAGCTAAAGCTTTGGTATTTTTAGACATTACCCTTCTCATATTTTGAGAAGCGTTTGCCATATTATTTGATACAACTGTTACTTGTGATTGGGCTTGTTTAAAGTTTTTAACAAATCCGCTACCTATAACACTTAAATTACTTCCTGTTGCTTTAGCTTTTATAGCATTAAATAAGGTAGCTATTGAAGCTATCGCTACTGGAGTTGCCATATTTATTTTATTTAAAGCGCCTAAAAAATTATTAATTCCTTCAATGCCTGCGGCTAATCCTCCGACTGCATTTTTAGCCATATCTGATGTAATAGTAGTTGTTACTAATTGTCTAAATTGGTCTTTTAAAGCCACTATTTTACCTTCAAGACTGTCTATAAATCTTTCATTTTCTTTTTCGGCACTACCAACTGTAAATCCTTGATTATATTCGTCTTGATATTGTAAAACTGTTTCCCAGTTATTTAACATGGCTTGTAATGTATTTGCATGATATTTTTGTCCTATAGCTTCTGTAATAGTAGCTCTTTTAACTTCATTTAATGAATCCCATTTATCATGTAATTCATCTAGTATTTCGAAAGAACTCTTTATAGTTCCTTTTTGCATATCTACTACATTAATTCCAGCCATATCTCTTAATGTTTTTGCAGTTTTATTTAATGTTACTCGTCCTGTCTTTGCAGAATAAGTAACCCCATTTAAGCTAGTTGCCATAGATTTTAATGCATTACCAACTTTTGAAGCATCTTGTACGGTTTCATTAGCACCTATAATCATACCTATACTTTGGCTTAAAGTATTACCACTTGCTTTTAATTGAGATGCTGAACGTTGTAGTGCTTCCCCTACATCGGCAGATGTAACTGCAAAGTTGTTCGGTTGTCTTCATATGGGTTCGCTACTTCCCATACAGTTCTCTTATGAACTTCTCTAGCTTTCACTAGAAGCCGAGACTATATCTTCATCTTGTTTTTTTTAACAAGAGCTTTCCACTTCCACTCGCTTGAGTGTACTTCCCTGTCGAGAATAGTCGTTGAAGTTTATTCTTGGTTTATTTCTTTAGTTAATATATTTTCAATATTATTAAATTCCCAATAAGGAATTCTAACTAATCTAATGTTATTTTTATCGCAATATATATTCTTAATTGTATCTCTTATTTTCGTATCTATAAAACTATTTTGTCCACCAAAATACTCACTAATATAATAATGTTGCCTACCATCATATTCAAGACAACAGTTATAATCAGGCAAGTAAAAATCAAAAGCTAAGGTATTTTTATATTTACAATCTTTAAACCTATATTGTTCTATATAATTTATATTATTTTTATCTAAATATTCTTTAATTTTTTCTTCGCCTTTAAAAATAGTTTTACATTTTGGACATCTTCTACCTTCTTTAAAATGATGATAAGACACTTTATGTATATGTCCATTTGGGCATATTGTTTTTAATTTTGTTCCACAATTTTTATAAGACTCTTTATCAGATATAACTTGGTATCCTTCTTTTCTAAATTCTGAAACTATATTTTCAAAAGAATATTTAAATCTCGGTTTACATTTAGGACATCTGCAATTACCTCTCCTAAAAGAATCATAAGACAATGCTTCTGTTATATGCCCATTAGGACATTTAAGTTTCAATTTTTGTTTATTTGATTTATATAAACATAAAACTTCATAACCGTATTTACTAAAATATTCTTCTATATATTTCTGTGTTAATCTTTTACTCATTTAATCACCTCTCTTCTATTATATCCATTTATATATTGCATTTAACATTATTTTAAAATAAACTTTAGAATCTTACCTGCTGATTACCCAATCTTTATTTTTTTTAAACATTCACGCCTATCGTTTCCAATTACGTTGTAGTATTAAAGCTCTTAGGGTTTCCCAGTCAATTCAAAAAGTTAAATAATACAATCGCTTGTATTACTGGGCGATTAGTTTACATTCACCCGCATAATTTGCCTGATCCATATAATCTGCTAATTGACTATATGCACTACCTGCACCTTTAACCTTATCAGTCATAGGTTTTAATGATTTAGCAACTCCGCCATATGCAGAAGCTATAGTTTTAATATATTTATCTGCCGTCTGCTCGTCAATTTCTGCTACGTTAGCATACATATTGACACTCTTAGCATATTGCATAGCATCTTTTACATTATCTATACCTAATTGGAAGGCAGATGCAGTTGAGTTTATGATGTCTACAGAACTTCTTGCAACTTGTTGTCCTGTTTCATAAGCCATTTCTTTGACTTCTTGTAATTCTTGTTTTGTACCTGTGAAGCTTGCAGGAGCAACTTTTTCCATATCTCTAAAAGCACTATCTAATTCTACTATTGTATCGTTTATTGCATAGATACCTTTAGTTATTTGCATACCTAAAATATTACCTAAAGAATAAGTAGATAAAGTAGAATATAAGTTAGAAACGAATTTGCTAGCTGACTTCATAGAAGTACTTATTCCTGTCGATGCGCTTTTAGCCGCTCTATTTGCGTTTTGGAATCCTTTTTCTAATTTTGAAGCTTCGCTATTAATTCTTCTTAATTGAGCCTCTGCTTCTTTAAAAGATACTTTTCCTAATCCTTGCAATTCATCTTTCAGTTTTCTTATAGGAGCTACATCTTTACCTATAGATTGGAATTTCTTTTCTAATTCATTTAATCTTTGTGTAGCTGTTTGAATAGATGTGTCTAAATTAAATCCTTTTATATCAACGTTGGATTTAGATTTTAATTCATCAAATTCCTTTTCTAATTCATTAAGACTTGCAACTAATCTTTTTACGTCACTTTCTGCTGCTTCTGAATTTAAATCTATCTTTGTTCCAGATAAAGTTTTAATTCTTTGTATAAGGTTGTCAATATTTTGTGTATCTCCGAAAAATTTTGTTTTCTTAAATATTTCGACCTGACTTTGAAGTTGTTGTAATTGGCTCTTTGCTTGAGTCGCTTGATTTCCTAACTTTTCACTAAAAGTAATATTATTATCTATACTTTTTAATTCCTTATCCAGTCTTTGAATTTCAGAAATTAATAAAGATATTTGTTCGTATGGTTTATCCATTTTTAAAATGTCGTCTAAACGGACAGTTTTTAAATAATCAACCATGCTTTTAACTTCTTGTATTCTACCTGTTTGAGATGAAGGTATATTTGTCTTACTCATAACATTAGACAATTTAGATTCTAATGAAGTAACACTTTTTTCTATATTTGTAAATTCTTTTGCAAAATTTGTTATCGAAGCTAAATTACCTTCTGGAAGTTTAACATTCCTCATTAATGAAACTGTAGCTTCTATTCTAGTATCAATTTTTTCTAATTCAGCGCTTAATAATTGATATGATTGTGTATTGATATTTGTTTTAGATAAAGTTTTTTCTAATGAGTTTTTTTGACCTATTAATTTGTTATATTCTTTTAAGGCATCCGCTTGAGTTTTTATGCCTGTTGTATTTTTAGCTATAGAATTTATCTCATTATTTAGCCTCTTTAGCTTACTCTCTGCCTCTTCTAAAGGAACGTTAGCCAAATTACTTAATTCTGTTTTTATCTTTTCTGCACTAGAGGTATCTTTACCCATTGATTGGAGTGCTTTAGTTAAAGTATTAATCCTTTCTAAACTAGAATTTACACTTGTAGTAAAATCAAATGATTTTTTTGCACTTGTTGAAATCGCACTTAAATCCCTTAATTCACCTTCTACAAGTTGAATTGTTTCAGATAAATTTCTCAAATCTGTTGTTGCAGTTTTTGAATCAATATTTATTTTTGCATTTTTTAAATCAGAGTTAAATAAAGCTATAACTTGTTGAAGTCTATTTTGTAAATCTGTTGTGTTTAAAAATCCTTTTACATTTTTTAATTTATCTAACTCTTGCCCTAATTGTGCAACTTTCTGATAGGCTGCTTCAACCCTAGTATTAAAATCGCTATTAATTGTTATATCTTTTGCTGTAGTTTTTACTTTTTGCAAATCGCCTAAAAGAGTTGCCATATGTTCGTGAGAGTTTGATATATTTAAGATATTATCTAATTTAGTACCTTTTATTCTATCAATTTCCTTCTTTAAAGCCTCTAACTGTTTGATTTGGTCACCAGTTAAATTCTTGTTTTTGAACATATTATCAATGGTTTGAGAAGCTTTTGTAGCTTGATTTTGAAGAGTTTCAAATGAACTAGCCAAACTTCTAGTTATATCCGGATTAATATTCTTACCTTTTATTGAATCTAATTCTGATGCTACTTTTTTAATATTAGATAAGTTTTCTTGTAATTTTTTATTTAAAACATCATAAGACTGTGTATTTGTAGTCTTAGACATTTGTTTTTCTAATGAAGCTCTCTCATTCATTAATTTATTAAAACGAGCCATCGCAGATGTAGCTTTCGGAACTTCTGCTGATACTTCGCTTATTTGTGCTTTAATTTTAGAAAATTCTTCTTGAGCTTGGACAAAAGTTAATTTATTTAATCCTTCTAATCTAGCTTTTAAAGAATCTATTTGAGATGTATCTTTCCCTAAACTTGTAAATTTAGTTCTTAATTCTTCTAATTGTTTCATTGATGCAGATACATTTATTTTAAAGACATCCATCTTTTTATTTCTTTGCATATCTGTTACCAATTTATTATAATCGCTATCTAATTTTTTTATTTTATCATTAAGAGAAACTACATCTGCTTCAGCAGTTTTGCTATTAATTCTTATATTAACGTTGCTTAATTCTTTTGCTCTAGTAAATAATTTATCAATAGCATTATTATTTCCGTAACCTTTAGTATATAAAGATTTAATTTTATTTTGAAGAATACTTGCATCTGATTCAGCTTTTCTAATACTTTTTGCCAAAGCATCAGATAGTTCAATCTTCCTAAAAGCTTGCGTAAGCTCTGATGCCCTTGTCATAAGTTTAGACATTTCGGCATAAGGTTTATCTGCTTTTAAAATATTTTCAAGATTTGCAGACGATTTAAAATTATCTAATTGTCTTTGTAAAGTTTTTAGATCAGCCGTTTGCGTACCTGTTAAATTTCTTTTCCCTAAAGCATTTTCTAACGCAGTACCTAACTCTGTTGCTTTTTTAATAGTAGATTCAAAAGAGCTTGTTAAACTTGCAGTAATATCTGATTTAATAGTTTTTTTGTTTAAAGCATCAATTTTACTACCAACCGATTCAATGTCTTTATTCACTTTTGTTAAATCTTTAGATAAAGATTTGTATGCCTGTCCTTTATATGTCTGTTTAGACATTTGTGTTTCTAATTTATTCTTTTGAGATATTAATTTTTTATATTCAGAAATTAACTCTTTGGCACTCTTTGTTTCATTTTGAAACATTTTAGAATTGCCTTTTGTATTTGTACCTTTACTTAAACTATTTATTTGTTCTTTAAGTTTTGTTATTTGACTAAGCAAATCCTTGTCATCTATTCCAACCTTAATTTTCTTTGCATTTTTTTCTAAATCTGCGATAACTTTTGATAATTCAGATGAAGAATCTCCTTTTTGAACGGTTGGAAAGACTTTAATTCTTATATCTTCAGCCAATTAAATCCACCACCTTTATACGCATAAGAATTACCACTTATACGAAGTGGTAACTTAATTTTTTCTATAAAACATTTAATCCTCTAATTCTTAATTTTTCTTTTAATTCTAATGGAATCTTTACATCTATTTCGTTTCGGGCATCTTCTTCTATATTTGTCGCAGGATAAAATACAGGATTAGTATCCGAATATCCGGGTGCCCAAACTGTACCTTCTTCCCAACGATTTAATGGGAAATAATGGCTACCGTGTTTATTTACCCATTTGCCGTTATCTCTAAAAACCCCATCAATTTCTTTATCTCCAATTTGTTCATATTCGCAGATATTTTCCATTCCACCAGTTCTATCATACATATTTGGTATTCTTTCTTCATAACCAGTCTCCATCATAAGAGTTTCGTGCATAATTTTTCTCATTTCTTCTCCTAATGCCGGAAGTTCATCTGTTACAGTTTTTTGTATGTATGCCACGACCTGATCTAAGTTATCAAATACCATTATTTTTCAACCTCCTCCCTACTTTCTTTCATATCTTTTATTTCTTTTTCTAATTCTTTACATTCATTTCCTAGCAATTCTATTTTTTCACTCATTAATAAATTTTTCTTCAATATTAATCCTTTTTCTATCTCACTTAATTGCTGAGATTGACCCAATAATACTTCTAAATATATTTCATCTAAAATTTCTCTAACTTCATTTAATATAAGTACCATATCCTTATTAGGATTATTTAATGTATCTATTATATCTTCATCAACTTCTATATTCGTACATACTGGAAATAAAATATTATAAATATCCTCTACATCTTCCGCATCTAATACATTTTTATCTTTTATTATTTCTTGTAAATCCTCTCTAATCTCTTCTCTTTCTTCGTTTAATATATTGTAAACTGTTACTTTTTCTAATTCACCGTTTATATCAACAACAAATTCTTTTCTTATTTTTTCTAATTTAAAATCACTTATTTTCATTTTTTATTTCTCCCTTCTAAAAATAGATAAAAAAAAATGCGCCAACAGAAATTAATCTGCTGACGCTATAAATTATTATACAGTTTTTTTGTCTATTTCTAATATTAAGTCTTGGTCATCAACTAATATGTCCCAAGTTAAACTAAAGTCTGATATTTCTTGTGCTGATATTGTTAAGTCAGCATTAGGTTGCGCTTTCGCTTTGCTGAATTTTATTGATTTAACTTCTGTACTACCATCTTCATTAACAACTTCAAATGTACCTTCCATTTTGTAATATTTGCTTGGTATAGTACCTTTAACTTGTATTTTAGTACCAGTTATTTCACCACCAAGCATTTGAGCTAAGAAGAAGTCATCTATAACTTGTGCATCCATTTGTAATGCCTAATGTTCACATAGGTTCGTAACGCCTATATCGTTCATCTAAGAACTGCCTTATCTTTCGATAAGAGAGCAGACTATATCACTTCCCTGATTTTCTTACAGGGATTCCTCCACTTCCATTTAAGGGGTTCTCACCCACTCCATTAACTTGAGCCGTACTCCTATTGCCTATTTCAAGGCTACTCACGATATTACTCGCTTTCGGTTAGTCGTTGAAGTTTATACATTTGTTTGTTTAAAATTTTATCTATATTATCAAATTCCCAATAAGGAATTGTTATTAATTTAATTTTATTTTCTGTGCAATAATTTTTCTTTTTCAAATCATGTTTTCTTTGTATTTCAAATTTTTCTTTACCTCCAAAATATTTTACTGGTTCATAATGTTGCACTCCTTGATATTCGATACAGCAATTATAATCGGGCAAATAAAAGTCATAAGATAAATTACACCCTCCTTCACCTTTTAATGAAGGATATACTTTTTGTCTTTCATAAATAATTTTATTATTATTTAAATAATTTATTATTTTTTCTTCCGTCCATTTTGTTCTCATATTATCACCCTTCATATTTAACAAACAAATATATCTTACCTGCTGATTGCCCATTGTCAGATATAATAATTATATCCAAAGCACTTAGGGTTTAACCATATGCCATCTAATTAATTTTTTCTACTTTCGCAACATTCACGCTTAGGATTTAACCTTACGTTGTAGTTTAATTAGCTTTAGGGGTTTCCAGCAATTCAAAGGATTTGCTATGCTAATTACTTAACATAGGGAACGTTATTTTATTCCTTTTCTTTGACCTGCTATAGTTATACATAAATCTCCTCTTTTGTAAGCTTCGAAGTTTTCTGATTCAGTTGTTATATTAAAACTATTAAGAAAATCTATAGTAGTAGTATCTTCAGGATTAGCTAAATTTGTTAAAGTTAAGTCGCAAGCACTTTTTATTGCATATCCCATAATCAATCTTCCTTTCTATTTTTTTAATTTTGTTATTTTTTGCCAAGATTTTATCTTCTTAGGACTATATTTACCTCCGCTTGCCATTTTCCATTGTTTTTCTTCTGAAACTCTCAATGTTTCAACTGAATAAGCATCTCTTAACCACCATACGGTTGTATTTTTAATTTCTTCATAAGAACGTATATTTTGTAAATACATTATTTCTCTAACCATATTTTCGAAAAGTATGCCATCATCATTTTTTCTGCTTTGGAGGTATTTTCTTCTTTGTTCTTTAAATCTTTCTACAAGTTTTGGGTCTCCTTTAATTTCTCCTTCTTCTTTTGGTTTTTCAAAAAGACACATTTCCAACACAACTTCACAAAGTACTAGGAAATTATCGTCCGAAATAAATGCTAATGGATTTCCATGTTCTCCTTCTTTTTTCCTAGTTCCTTTTTCATCTATTCTAAGAATAATTTTGTCTCCGCCATCTTCATCTTTAAAAAACTCCATATCTTCAAGAGAAGTATTATATAATAAGGTTAACCCTTTATAAAAAGAGTTCATTATTAATTTTGATTCATTCATTATCTGTAAAAAATAAGAAAAATAAAATTTATTTTTTTTACATAATTCATCATAAGATAATGTTATTCCCATATAATATGGTTTAATAAAATCTATAAAATCATAATCATACATAAAATAATCTACTATTGGTTGATTTATATATCCTAATGTATATTTTTTTAAATTTAATGGTTGTCCAGTTACATATTCTTTAGTAAAGTACATTACATACCTTCAAAATATTCTAGTTTATAAATGGACATATACCCTGTGAATCCATTTGGCATATTATACATCGGATATGTTTGTTCCAAAGTAGGGAATCCAATCCCTTTTAAGTTTTTATTTGTTTTTAACATTTTTTCTATATCTTTGTAAATTAAAATATCTCTCAAACCATTTAATGTAAATCTACAATCATTATGACATATTACTCCAACTTCAAACTTAAACTGCTGTATTTTATAGCTTGGTTGGTAAAATCCTGTATAAGGGAAATCTCTATAAATATTAACGAAAACAGAAATATCTGATTCCTTTAATACTTCGGGAACTTTTCTATTTATAAAAACCTTTTTCTCTTTAAGTTTTTTAATTGGATTTTCTATATCTTCTAAAGAATATATATCATTTTGTTTTTCTTCATTATAATATATCATTTTGTTTATTTTTTTATCTAACATAATCTCATTAGAGAGCTTAATAAGGTATTTATTAGGAAATTGCTCAATCATATTAAACACCCCTTACGGTAATAATAAACATATCTATTGTTTCTTTTGTGTTTTTATCTCTAGCAATAAGCATTATATTTTCTCCTACAGACTCTATGTTAGATGATTGTTCTATAGTACATTTATTATGTTCTCTTTTTATAATTTCTGTATTTGGATAATGTGCATCTAATATAAATTCTACTTCTTTATCTGATTTAACCACATATTCATTTTGTTCTCCTAAATAAATATAATTTAAACCTTGCACATCATCTTTAATATCTTTAGTATCATTTTTTTCAATATTATAAGCTAGCTTATTATCCCTGTCATCTTCTGAAATCAATACTGTTTGTAATGTTAATGCTTTAATTAAACCATTAGCTCCAGTATATCTTCCGTTATATTCAAAATCATTAATATGTGTAACTCTAAATATTGAATTTCTAGTAAGCATTATTCTTACACCTTCACCAATTGTTCTAGTCACAGGATTAGAGCCATAAAAAATATGTCTCTTTGCATCTCCCATACTTAAATATCTAGTATCATTAATCCCATCACTATACATAGTTAAGTTAACTACAGATACAGGTATATGATAAATTTCTTTATTGTATAAATAATTAATAATTTGATTACATCTTTTTAACGTAAAATGAATGTATGCATCCATTTCTTTGTGTTCTTTAAAAATAAATAACCAATAACAATTATCAAAATAACAATAACAACCTATATCTACATTTGTCCCAACTGGTAAATATATTTCTTTTTCATCTAATGCCGTTTGGTCATTATCTGTAATATTATTAACTATTGCCGTAACAGTTTTTGTATTTTCTGTTATGATAGTCTCATCTACATCGGTTACTTGTATATCAATTGCCGTAGGTATTCTTTGTAATGATTTTTCAAATGTTTTTCTAGCTGTATATCTTAATTTTTCTTTTTTATTCTTTTGACCACGCAAAGTAAAAATTTTGTATTCTTCTAAAAAATTACTCAAATCCATCGTATCCTTTATATGAATAATCTACTTTTCTTTGCCTAAAATCCTCTTCATGTAATTTTTTCAAAGTAATTAGCATTTTTAATAAATTGGCATTTGAAGTCTTTTTAAAGTCGTGGTCAGTAATTATGTTCCTTAAATTATCTTCACTATTAACAATTCTTTGTAACCATCTACATACCATACCCAAAGCAAGAATTTCTATCTCGTCTTCTGTTAGATCAGCTTTAATATAACCTGTTATTCCATCATCTTCGGAAACGATAGTTAAATCCTTTTCACAAGTATCGAATTTTATGGTCGCTCCACGAAGATATCTAGTCATTGTTTTCATTTGTATTTCTTCAGGTGCTAAAGCCAATCCATCATCTTCAATTTGATTTAGGAAAACAACGAATATCTTTTCTATTGGAGTACTCATTTTAACACCTTCTAATTTGATTTAAATATAAAAGCATTATTAAATTCTCTTTCTACTACAGAACGTTTACCCATAGAATCAAATTTATTTAGGTGAGCTAAATAAATTGCTCTTTGACATAATCTTCTAGCCAATTCAGGTGATTCATTTTTAAGAGTTTCTGCAAAATCATCAACAGAACCGTCCTCTAGCATTTTATCTAAACAATCTAAAGTAAGAATTTTGTCGCCATATATCCTAGTTAAATCAAGTATGTTAAGCACATCTTCTAATTCATATTCTTCACTATATACATCTACTACTGATAAAAATAATTTTCTCATAGTCGGAGAGTTTTTCATTTTTAATAATAAGTCTAACCCTACTATAGCTGTTTCTCCGGGTTCATTCATTCTTATAGAATCATATCCATTTTCATAAATAAATGAGCCATTAGTTAAATTCATTACTTCAACATCTATTTTGGATGCTTCTCTTTTTAATTCTCTCATTATTTCTGCTCTTGTTCTTTTTTTAACTTTTTCTGTTTTTTCAACTGTTTCCTTACTTAAATTAGTTTTTTCCTCTACTTTTTTACTTGTCATTTACTATCATCTCCCTATTTTAATAACTAAGCTATATCATATCTACCGAAGTTAACTGCTTTTACAACACCTATATGTACTCTTCTAGTGAATAGGTATTCGATTTCTCTATCATTTCTTTCTCCAGATTTATCTTCTAATATAAATGCTTTTCCTTCAAAACCTACCATTATTGGTTTAGTCATTCCACTTGGAACTACATATAAATGTTCATCGTCACCTAAACCAAATTTACCAGTTTCTTTATTAAATGTATTCTTTAATTCTACACATTTCATACCTTCAAACATTTTTAAATAACCATTATTTCTTAAATCTTCTCCGTCTAAAACGAATCCTTCTAATGCAGGTATTTTAGCTAATGCAGTTTTAGTACCATATATAACTGGTTCTCCTAATCCTAAACCTTCTACTTTAGCACATAATAAAGATAAAGCATCTCTAGTTACTGTACCACTTTCAACTAAGTTAGCATGACATTGACCATAAGCGCTAACAAAAGCATTACCTATTCTTCTTACCATATCTTGTTGAGTAGATTTTTGAACTCTATCTACTAATTTTTCTAAATCTATTCTTCCTGCTAACCAAGCAGTAAATGGAGCATAGATTTTTACACCTAATTCAGAAGCAGTCATTGGAACTCTTCTATTCATTAATTTTTGTCTTAATAGGTTGTTATTATCTGTTGCAACAACAGATACTTCAAATAATCTATCATCTTCAACTGTAAATTCTACAGTATCTCCTAATTCAAAATCTCTAAATTCACAGAATGGTTCAAATACCTCTCTTAAAACACGAGAAGTAGTTT
The DNA here is from genome assembly GCA_937898445.1 of uncultured Candidatus Melainabacteria bacterium. Lineage (GTDB taxonomy): Bacteria > Cyanobacteriota > Vampirovibrionia > Gastranaerophilales > Gastranaerophilaceae > Stercorousia. Next base: position 57,747 of record CALEJY010000250.1, read on the forward strand.
CTGTTAATATTTCTGATAATATTGCAAATACTTTATATTTGTTATCTTGGAAAGTATAATAATCCCAAGTTCCACCCATTTCATTTAATACTAATTTTCTTAATTTATCTTCGGCAGTATTTAAATCATATGTGTCGGGATTTCCATTTAATATATCTATTGCCATTTGAGCAACTTGACTTCTTTTTTCCACTCTAATCATCCTTTCTTTTCTTTTTTTTATTTTATTATGCGTGTAATATTACTTCTATCATAGTTGAAGGTTGAGTTTCAAAATCTAAATCTATTCTTCTAACTAAAAATATACCTTCATCAGCTTTAACATATTTTCCTAAGTTTTCAGTATCAGGATTTAATTTATCTCCTACTACTAACCCTTCTGGTAATAAAGCATTAGATATTGTGTAGACATCACCATGACCTAAGTATTCGACTCTACCTCTTTCTCCTGCTTTTAATTCAAAATCTCTTTCATCATATCTTGGGTCATACATAAGAACTGAACAGTCAACTATTGCAGCTATATCTCCTTCTGCAAATTTACCAACTTTGTAAAGTTCTCTTTCACCGTTTTCAGCGAATCCTTTTACACCAACTACCATACCATTTTCTAATACTTCATCAGATATAACATTTATTGGATTTGGATATGGTTGTCTATCTTTTCTCATTATTGCTTTCATGTTATTTATTCACTCCTTTAAATTTTATAAATTTTCAAATACTCCACCGTAAGGAACATGAGTATCTCCCTTAACTGGCATTTGTAGACTAGGTTCTGTATCTGGTTCTTTTGGTTGTTTATTTTGCATATTTTCATATGCTTTTTTGCCATATAATGCGAATAATTTATTATTTAATTCTTCTACATCAAATTCTCCATTTAAGCATTGTTCTTTCATTTCTTTAGTTTCTTCTTCATCAAATGAGAATTTAGCTAGAACTCCTTCAACCTCTTCTTCAAATTTTTCTTTTTCTGCTTGAGCTTCTTTTTCTTTAAATTCTTTCACTTCTTCTCCTAAAGAGAATACAGTTTCATTAGCTTTTGTTAATTCTTCTTTAGTTTGAGTTAATTCTTCATTAACTTTTTCTAAATCGTTTTTAAAAGTGTCGACAACTGTTTTAGCTGCTTGATTGACTTTTTCTACTTCTGCATTAAAAGTAAGTTCTGCCATTTCTTTAGCCTCGTCTTCATTTAAAGAGAAGCTTACAGAATCATCAACTTTTTTCTCTCTCCATTCACTTATATACTCTTTTCTATTGTCAAAATCTAAAGTAAGAGTATCTTCGCTTACAGAATAAGGTATTCCATAATATTTATATCCGTCATTTCCTTGAACTACAACTATAGAGTCATCAGGAATAGTATCTACATAATAGAATTCTCTAGCTTGATATGTTTCTCCCCAAGAGTATTTTTTTTCTATCATTCTATTACTTAATTGTTCTCTTATTTGTAATGCCATTACTCCATTAGAAAGAGAATATGTATCATTATTTCCTTTCATGCCTTCGTCTCCTTTCACATTTTGTTCTATATTATTTAAAAAATTAATTAAATCTTTTTCAGTTTTTATTCTTGTAAATTCAAGAGTTGCATTAGCACCATCTATACCCGGAGCATAATCATCTCCTAATATAGTAACTCCTAAAAATTCAAATTTAGATATATTTAAAACTCCACTATGTTTATCTTTTTCACTCTCAAGTATATTGATTTCCATGCTTACAGATTTGTCGCCTTCTTTAAGAAGGTCATAAGCATCTTTACAATATCTGTTCCATATAGTGCCAGTAGCAGTAAGATATTCTTTCCCATTCTCACCTTTTTCATAAGAAAGGTCGAAATTTTGAGAAAAAGTTCCTATAGGTTGTTCTATATATTTAATCTCGTAACTTCTTTTGCCATTGACAACTTTTGGGACAAGTATCATTTCGTGTTCGCCAAAATCTAAAGGCTCTCCATTTTCATCATATTTAACATATGCAAGTATTGGTTTATCATAGATTGTAGCTTTAGCTAATTCGATTGCTTGTTTTGAAAAGCTTGTACCTTTTGGATTTACTCCTTCATGTATGATTTGCATTTTAACATTTGGATTTGTTTCACTATCTTCTGAAAAGTTTAAAAAATTTTCTTCCAAAGTCATAGAACATGGTATTCTAATTATCAAAGGATTTCCTCCTTTCTATAAGAATTAAAAACACATATATAACTGGTCACTTATTATATATTCATTTTTTTCATCATTTGAAAAAAGTAAATATTTATCTGAATTTTCAAATACATAATGTGTTTCTTTACCTATTTCTCGTATCGTAATACATTCAAAACCCATTCGTTTTAATTTTTCTGCTTTATCTCTTGTATCTGCAATTATATATCTTCCCATGTTATTCACATCCATTTCCTAGATATAAAACACCGTTTCCTTGTGCCTTCGTATCTATATCATTGAGGAAATTAGTACATTTGACAAGTCTTGCCCACAATTCACTTTCAGTTGGTTTTCTACCATAAGTTTTAACAAAATCTTCTTTGATTAATGCCAATGCTCCTGAAACGTGTGGTGTGGCTTGAGAAGTACCACTTGTCGTTGCATATCTATTATTCTTATAAGTTGACATTATATTGACACCGTATGATACAATATCTATTTCAGGATTTGTATTACTGAATTTAGCAATACTATTATCTCTGTCTACCGCTCCAACTTCTATAACTTCATGATAATTTCCGGGGAAATTAATTTCATCTGTATCAGCACTTCCATCTCCATTATTGCCACTAGCACAACAAATACATATACCTTTATCTGTTGCTTTTTTTATAACCTCGTGTAAAGAATCGTCATCTGCTCTACCACCTAAAGACATATTTATAATATCTACATTTTGCTCAATAGCATATTCTAATCCTTTTACTATATTAGGAAAAGCGCCATCTCCAAATCTATCTAAAACTTTAATTATTAATAAATTACATTCAGGAGCAACCCCTGTTATACCTTTTTCAACTCTATTCCCTGCTATGATTCCTGCTACATGAGTTCCATGACCATTCCAATCGGTAAAATCATTTTCTTTACCTTCATTTGTGAAGTTTTTGCCACCAATTATCCTATCTTTTAAACATACATGGCTTGTATCAATTCCTGTATCTAATATTGCTACAGTTATTCCTTCTCCATAAATTCCTTTATTCCAAAATGTCTCTGCTCCTAATAACTTTATATTAGAAGGTATTTTATATGGAATATCTTCTTTAATTTCTCCTAAAGAACAAGGAGTTAATTTAAAATCACTCATTTTCATCACCTATTCATTTGGATTTGTGCTGCTTGAATTTGCATTAGATTCTCCTGTTTCTGCTTTAGTAGGTCTACCGCCCACTTCATTACCCACTTGAGTATAAGCAGTTGATAGCGGAGTCATCTTAGAAGCTATATCTTCTAATTCTTCTGATTCTATTGTGCTTAATGCTCGTAAAGGAGTTAATCCTATAGTAGCTAAGTATTTCCACTTAGGAGAATAAATAGCTAAAGCTGATCTTTGTCTTTCTGCTTCTAATCCTTGATTATATTCATTAGTAGGTATAAATTCTAAAAACCAGTTTGAAGTAGCCCTAACACTTCTCATATGGTCATTAACCCAATTTTCTATTTCTTTTTGTATTCTTAAAGGCATTAAAGTATCTATTGTAAACCCTATTGATACTGCTTCTGTATTAGTTGTATTACCATTAAATAAATTATCATTTACACCACTAGCATCATATATTGTTGTTTTTGTTTTTTCTTTAGCGTCAAGTATACTTGAACTATTTCCGTCACTAGATATTAATTTTAAATCTAAAGGAGAAGTTAAAGTACAATAACCATAAGGAACTAAACTTTTTAATGCATTATGATAATTTGTTATTTTCTTTCTTTCCATTTTTAACTGACCTCTATCATCAAGCTCAGGTTTTTGATGTAATAATCTAAAACTATCTATGTAAGCATTTAAATTAACTAAATCTGATAATTCTTCTAATGAAGCTAAACTATCAAATAAATAAGAATAATATGGAGTACCCTTCTCTTGCCATTCATCCAAAGTAAATGCCATATAACAAGTTTCAGTCATTTGATACCATGAATTTTTTATTATTCTTCTTTTATCTAAAGTCCCTCCTTGATAATCCCAATATAACTCTTGTATTGCTTGAGGGAATGTATAATAATTTGTAGAATTTAAATAACCTAAATTTATGGCGAATTTAGAAACCATATTGCCAGTCTTTTGAGTTATCATACACATTTCTCTAGGAAATTTAAAAAATAAATAATTATTCTTACCTTTAACTAAAGCTAAATAAATTTCACCATATTCTATAACATCTTGGGCAATCCACTTGCAGTTATATTTTAAGTTGTATTTTTCTACTTGTTTTGAAGCTTTTCTTCTAGCTTCTCTTATATCTTTTTCCGTTTTGTATTTACTTGCATCAATAGGCATTATATAGTGGTCATAAGTAAGCAAGTTAGATTTATATGTAATTAATTCTTTTAGTTGACCGTTTTTATTAGTAAGTACTTCGCCTATTTTTTGAAGTTCTGTTTCTGTATATTGACTATCAGCTTGATTACTTAACATTTTTCTTATATTATTTTTTACTCTTACACTATTATCTCTTATTGTTGAAATCTGAGAATTATAAGTTTTTAAACTATATAATAAATCTTCGGAAAAATCATATTCATCATATAAGTCAACATTTTCTTTTTTTATATCCTCACTCAAATATATCAACTCCTTATATTGATTTTAGTCTTTTATTTGTTATCTCTATCGCCCTTGGATTTAAATCACATCCTATATATTGTCTGTTTAATTCTTTTGCCACAACTAAACTCGTTCCACTACCACAAAAGAAATCAGCGATAATGTCCCCTTCATTAGAAGATGATTTAATTATTCTCTCTAATAATTCTTTCGGTTTTTGGGTGTCATAACCTACTCTTTCTCTGCTTGAAGAAGTTAATAATCCAATGTCCCATACATCTGTTATATTTGCTCCTTCTTTCATAGGTGTATAATAATACCTCTTGTTCCCATCTTTATCTCTTCTACAAGTACGAACACACAATTCTCCTTTTTCATTTTTATGCCTAAATTCTTTTAATGTTTTTTCAGTATAAGGTTGATATTGCGTATTATATATGTATTTATTGCTTTTTGAATATCTTAATATATTGTCATGTTTACAACTTATATCTTTACTCCTAGATTGTCCTCCGTAATTCCATATAATATCGTTTCTAAAATTGTTAATACCGAAAATGTTATCCATTTCAACTTTTAAATAATGAACCAACCTATAATCACATTGAATATAGATTAATCCGTTATTTTTTAAAACTCTTTTCATTTCAGACAATCTTGGTTTATACCATTTTATTGCTTGTTGTGGAGTACCTAATCTATCATCATAATCTTTAAAAATTTTACCTGTATTATAAAGAATATCGCAATAGATCAGGTTGATTTCCTCATCGTTTATTTGCTTTAATAACTCTAAATTATCCATACAATAAACTCTATTTAATTCCATATCATCACCCTTATTAATTATACTAAGAATAAAATATCGTCACTATCGTCTCCGAAACCTTCTTCTTGTGCTATTAAATTACTTAAAAATACTCCGTAGCCTAGTGAAGAATATCTATCTTTTCTATTTGCCCCTCTTTCAAAAAGTCTTATTTTACCTTCTTTACTTTCATGTCTCAAACTTATCATTTCGTTAACCATAATAGTTGTTTGAACAAAAGGAGCAAGCAATATAGCTTCTCTATAAGCCGCTTCGTCTAAATCTAGGTCTAAACTAGCTATTTTTTCAGTTACTAATATCTTGGCTTCTCTATCATTCATAGGAAGTATTAAATCTTTATCTGCTAATAATTTTCTTACACTTACTGCTATTCTACTGTTGATTTCTGTGTTAGGCTGCATCGAATATACAAAAGGTAAGCCAGTTCTTTTAGATAAATCGTCAACTCTATTATCTTCATTAAAACAAGTAAATCCATCGTATCTAACTCCTCTTTCTTCGTCATAATTGCTTTCTCTAACAAATTCCCAAACTGCTTCACCTATACCAGTTGTATCGAGGATTATTTTATCTGCTCCAAAATCATAGAATAATTGTTTTATTCTTATAGCTTGTTGTTTAGCAGGCATACCATTATGAGCCTCAAGATAGACAACATAACGTTTAAATTTACCTCTATCTGGTATCATCCTCATTAATAAGAAACTCGAGTTATCGTTTGCGACCCCTTTAGCTAAGGCGATATCACAAGCAAGAATTCTTATTTCACCATTAACTCTAGGCATATACCATGATTGCTCTATTTTTTTCTTCTTTTTCTCTGCTATCCATTCTTCGGCAGTAGGAGGATAAAAAACATCGACACTATCCCTGCAAGGATTTATAACAGAAGATTTAAAAAACGCATCATCTGCTTCATTAAAGAAAACAGCACAATATTCCATTAGGAACGTTGCGTAATTCATGCCTTCTGCGTCCATTTCTCTTTCTATTTTCTTTTTAGTATTTAACCCATGCTCTAACGAGCAAGTAAAAGGGATATTACAAGCAAAAGAATCGAATTTTGTAAGCATATCTCTAACGGTTGTTTTCCATTTTGAAAAACTCCAATGGTCTGAATACCATGCACTAGATAAATATAATTCTTTATTTTCTTCACGATAAAAAGAATATCTAGGATTAGTTAAATATCCTGCTTGTCTTGGAACCGCACCAAATGGAGATAAAACACTTCTAACTATTGTTTCATTTATCATACGAAACTCGTCCATTACTAAGACATTACATCTTGCACCTCTTGAATTTTCTGAACTAGCAAGGACTTCTATAGAAGAACCATTTTTAAAAGGAATTAACACCTGATTGGAATTACATTTAATCCCTTTATAATCTATCTCTTTCCTTAAAGCATATGATTGCGGATATAATTCACCGAGTATTTTTTCGGTCAGTACTTTCTCTGCTTGTTTTTTTTGTTTAGCACAGACAATAACTTTTGTTCCGGGTTTTAATATACATATAACGGTACAAAATACTGCTGTTAAAAATGATTTACCTAATCCCCTTGATGCTATGAATACGAATTGGTCACTCTTCATCATAAAATATAAAAGTATCTGCTGGAATATATGAAGCTTATATTTTAAATAATCCATAGCAAACCTATGAGGATTTGCTAAATAAAAACAACCCCAATATTCACCTATACCTATAAGTAAATCTTCTTTGGAGTCTTTTTTTAAGTTACCTCTATCTTCATATTCTGTTTCTATGTATTTTTTTTCTTTCATTAGCTATCACCGTTCTTTCTTTTTTCTTCTTCCTCTTCTTCTTTAACGGCTTGTATAGCTTTTTTTACTTTTTCATCTAATTGGATTCCAGAATCTCCTTCTTCCAAGCTATAATTAGCTGATCCAAATCCTAGAGCTACTGCTAATGGTTTAAATAAGAATCTCATTATATATCTTTCAATCCAGTCAACATCTTGATATTCTTTAAGTCTTTTAACTACTGGTTTTTTTAATTCATATATTTTCATCATCATACCAAAAATAAATTTTTCGTCATCTTCGTCTTTATTTTGGTTTGGCTGTATATTTGCATCTGCTCTACTTTTAGAAAGCAATTTAGTATACATATCATAAGTCTTATCATCATTTTTTAATCTAGCTCTTTCTCTAAGAAGCTCTGTCATACTTAAATCCTTTAATATTTTTTTAGTTGATAAATCTTTAGGTTTATACTCTTCCATATATTCAGAATAAATATATTCTAATTGTTGATACTCCCTTTTTGTAAATCCGTCTCCCCATTTCATAACTATGTTATTATCAATAACCAAATCCTCTACATTAGGTTTAGAGTGCATCTCATTAAACATGGGACTATCTAAAGAATTTAAATTTCTAAGAATGGAATTGGCATTTATTGTTTTCATGTAATTTAAAAACATAGAACCTTCTTTACCTTCAATTCTTTTTACTATTCCTTCATCAAATACAATATCTAAATTGTCGCAAGTTCTTCTTAATGCCAATAGCTCATCTCCATCGCATTTGGCTAAAAAGAAATTATATCTAATATTCATGCAATTTTTACAGATAATATGTCTTTTTTCACTAGAATATAAAACACTTTCAGAGCCATAAAAATCCCTAGATAAAAATTTCTCCTCTCCACAATAAGGACAAGTTCTTTTAGCTAATTTTTGTCCTTTTTCTTTTTTCATTTTATCACCTCTCTTGTTAAAAAAAATAACTACCCCGAAGGGTAGTTATCAAATGGTTTGATAATAATAGATTATCAATATATAATTTAATTTCCTTATTAATGGGTATGGTCACGAGGAAAAGCAACCATACCACTAACAAGGGAGATATAATTAGTCTAAATAAAGACTAAATAGAACCCACATTGTTAAGAATATGGATTCAATTAACCTTTATTTAATTATAAAAGTATACATACATTTATATTAAAAGAAATTAATCTTCTGTTACATTTTCTTTTTCTTCTTCAATTTTTATATCTAATTTATCTATCATTTCTTTAAGCAATTCTTCATCATATAAATCTGTATTTATTAATCCTTTTTCTAAAGCTTCATCATAATCATAAAAAACCAAACAAGTTTCACAATCATCTAAATCTTTCTGTGTTAATTTAGTATTTTCTAAAAGTCTTTCGTTTAATTTGTTATCTAATTTTTTCCAATGTGTTAAAGAACTTAACATTTCTTTAGCATAACCACGAACTCCTCCTCCAATACCATGTAGTCCAAATGTAACTAAATCACCTGCGGTCCTAACTTCTCCACAAGCATAAATATATACAGCCATACTTGATACTTCTCCGATTCCATGAGTATGGACAGGAGCTATACAGGTTTCTAATGTATTCATTATCGCACAACCATCCATAACACTTCCACCCGGAGAATTAATCGTTATTGTTATTGGTGGATATTCTAATTGGTGTTTCTTATTTAGAGTTTGATTTTTATTATAAATTTCTAAATCTTCATCGTTTATTTTTTTTAAGTGGGCGATTATTTCTGTTGCCATTTCGGTTGTTATCTCTCCACTAATATATAGTTCCCTACTTAATTCATCTTTTTTATCTTTCATACCTTAATCCTCCCACTAAAGTTTAATATTATATATACATTCCACACCTTCATCACTAACTATTAACAATTTTTGACTAGGTGGAGAAAATAATCTTTTACCATAAGCATAAGCATCTGTTCCGCATAAACTTCCATTTATAAATACTTCGGATGTATTATCAATATAATTACATTGAGAATGTAAATGTCCCATACATACATAATCAACATTTCTACCATTTAATATGGCACTTAGATCAGGAGCAACACCTTTTCTTTTTTCTTGATGCCCATGAACTCCAACAAAATCATTTCCCATTATATTTTTATATATAATATCCGAATTTGTTTTACTGTTATTAATAATAACATTTTTATTATCCCTTAAAAAAAGTGCTACATATTTTTCTATAAGAATTGTAAAATTATCTGTATCTTTAGATAAATCTTTTAATCCTGTTCTTTCGTGATTACCAAAAGTAAAAGTAACTTCAACTGAAACCACTTTCGATACTTTATCTATAAATTTTGAAAGCAGCTCGCTTACTTCATATATTTGAGTAGATAAATCTTCTCTATTTTCCATTTTTATAATTGTATGTATTTCAGAAGAGATTAAATCTCCTAAACAAAATATGTTCAATTTATTTGTTTTATTTATTTTACAATATTTTATAACTGCACTTGCTAATTTAGAGACTCTATCGTTAGCTATACTTGAATTAAATTTATTAACTTCATTATTAACTTCTATTCCGTAATGCCAATCAGATATCATTAATACTGCTTCATTAGTACATTCATTATCTTCAATTACTCTTAACTCAACAGGTTCACTTTTGATTATTTTATCTTCTAATTTCTTATAGAAATCTTCTACTCTCGTTAGCTCTCTAAGTTTCATATTTACATATCTTTTTTCATCAGAAAGCATTATTCTTTGTTGCTTTAATTCTAATAATTTTTTTAACTCTTTTTCTGATTCTCCTCTTGCGGACCTGTGCTGTGTTTCTTTAAGGTATTCGTCATAAATTTGCATACCTCTTGCCCATCTTCTCAACGTATCTTTATGTAAACTTATTCCTAGACTCTCTATTATATCTTCCCAATCTATTTCATTGTCCCCACTTAATTTTTGTAGGGACAATTTAATCATTTGTTCTTTTAATTTAGTATTATATTTTTCCATATTAGCTATCTTGTTCTATTGATTTTATTTGTAAATCAAATAAGTTTAACTCTGAACAATCTACTAGGAAATCAGTCAGCAATCTAAATTGAGAAAGAGGAAGTTCTATATTTAATTTAAGTTGTAATTTTTGTTCTTCATCTATATCTTCTAATACTTTATCTAAACTTCTTGTATATAAAGGTAATAATTCTTTATCATATTCTATAACCTGTTTACCATTTGTACCTTCCTCTATACTTGCATTTTTAAAATCTAATTGTAATAATTTTTTCATATTATATCTCCCTTCTTATATGGCTATTTTTGAATATCTATCGCTATTTAATGTTTCCAACATTAAATCCATTCCAGTTTTTCCACTCATAATCATTTCAAATATCATTGGAGTGCAGCCACTTACATAAGTAATATTGCTTGCCCCTAAATCTGATATATTATTTCTCCTAGAACATACATTCCAATAAACCAAATGAGGCATTGTATATCCTTCTTTTTTCCATTCTTTTCTTATACGTTCCATTAATGTCTCTTTAGAACCTCTATAACGAGTTCCTTCATTAAATTCCATATCAGAAATTATAACTATATGTTTAGGTAGATATTCATTAGATAAATTTCCTTCTTTTAATATATTTAATATTAAATCAAATACCGCTTCTATATTAGTACTGTCGTAATAAACTTCTCTTATAGCACTTCTAGCTTTATCAACTATATCTTTTCCTTTTATTTCTATTAGTTTAGGTTTACTACTAAAACTAATATAATGATTATGAAACTCACCATGATTTCTTTCAGCGCAATATATTCCTAAAGAAATTGCTACATTTATCGGAATTACACCACCGTTAATATTCCAAGTCATTGACCCTGAATTATCTATTACTGGCAATATACTACAAGGTTTACCGTCAAAATAATCAGGTAGGTCATTCCAAAACTTGTTAAGCACTTTTCTTTCAAGTGAACTACAGTCCCAAACATCTTTAATTATGTCATATGGATATAAAGTCTTAGTATTTACTTTAGTATCTTCACTATTGATAAATTCCTTATATCTATCACATAATTCTTCATGTCTTAAAAATGCTTTTCTATATTTAATACCTGCTTTACTAGGTAATTTATCAAATTCTATTTCATCATATCTCTTCTCACTTAATAAAGTTTCAACTATTTTTATCTTACTTCTTATAGCAGATAATGTTTTTCTATATTCTCTATTACTAAGGGTAAGTTTTCTAGCTAATTTTCTAGCTATTTTTTTAGATTCGCTAGAACTAGCATTTTCACTAGGTAACCATTTAGCTAATAAAGTAGGATAATTTGTTCTGCAATCATCTATTAATGTTTTTGCTATTAAATTAATCATTTTATCCTCACATTTAGTATCAAATAATACTAATAAATCATCATATCTACCATAAAAAGGTATTAAATCAATATTCTTTTCTACTAGATCTGGATGAGAATTTGCTAAAGATTTAAGAATCACTCTAAAAGTTCTTCTTTCTCCTAAGCCACCCCTTACATCTCTAATATAAAATAACAATTTCATTGCTAGTAATTTATCTTCATTTAAAGCATCGTAGAACATATCTAATATGTCTTGTTCGTACTTGCCTCTTGATGCACCACCAAAAGCAAATAAATCGTAACATTTATTTAATGTACTTTTATGCGTTAAAGCACCATTTTCTGTATGAGTATAATTTGTTGCTCTTTTTAATTCTTTAAGTAAATTATTTTTCATATTATCACCTCTCAAGATATTTTTTTAATCATGCTGTCAATATCTTTTTAAATTGGTGGAAGGGGTGGGATTCGAACCCACGAAGTCAAATGACGACAGATTTACAGTCTGCTTCCTTTACGCACTTGGATACCCATCCATTTAAATTGTTGGCAGGAGACAAAGGGATTCGAACCCTTACTCATGGTTTTGGAGACCACGGTTCTACCATTAAACTATGCTCCTATGTAAAACCCCTCAAAAGAGGGGAAGAAAGTGTAGTATGTCAATGGTTGCAAGGGAGGGAATTGAACCCTCATCGTTGGATTATGAGTCCAATAAGTTAACCGTTACTCTACCTTGCAATGTTAGAGCTACGAATATCGTCCAGTAGCTCTATTATAATAGGAGGTTTTCAAGACACTTCGTACATTATCGAACATCTATAAATCAAAGGAGGTATTTAAAAAATGTTTGGCTAAATATGATTTTTGTTTTTCTTCTAAAAAATAATATTTTATATAATAATCTAATTGCTGTAAGTGTCTTATGTGTAAATAATTAATTGAAAGGGGGTTATATTATGAGGATATAATGGGGCTTGAACCCATAACTCTTTTCCGGTAAGTATTTTGCCTTGTTAAACTATATATCCATATTCGCTAGGCGACTTTATACTTTGTAAACCTTTTTAATTTCGTATTATAAAATTGCTGTTATCGCCTAAGTATAATAAAATTGGAGGATAATATGAAAAACTGCTAGACACAAGTAACTTAACTCTTACCAAAAGTAGCCTGTTATATGTAAAATTAGCTGTGTGTGTCTATAAATCACACTATCCAATCTCTTTAAAGTTCAATTCTATTGTTTAAAACGTTTAGTTATATATTGAGTTAATCCTACGGTTGGCACAGTTATAGCTTTCGTTCTTTCCCATTCTATAATATCGCCAAATCTATTAGTCATTTTACCTTTTCTTGGATTTAATACTCTAGTTCCTATTTTTATAAAGCCTAATAATTTAAATTCTTCTCCGTCTGCTATAGCATCTTCTACTACATCTTTTAAAGCATCATACATTTCTTCAACTTGTCTTTGAGAATAATCACAATTATCTGCTACTCTTTTTATTAAATCTTTCTTTTTCATTCTTTCCTCTTCCTTTCTCTAAGCTTCTTCCTACAATCTGAACAAATACTCATATATATTATTTCTCCATTCTTCACAGAATGTTTATTAAAATGTTTAACTAATTTGTTTTCTCCACAACATGAGCATTTTTTATAAGTACCTTTTACCAAATTCATATAATAATATTGTTCTTCATATTCGTCTATATAAGTGTTGCTGATCTTCTTAGCAATAGTATCAATCTCCCTTGAAACATAAGCAACATCTACTTTCATATATTGTGCTATTTTAACTACTTGCCAATCTTTTCTCCATTTGTCTAATATTATTTTTTGGTTTTTAGTAAAATGTGTTTTTTTAATTATTTCATCGAGAGTTATACAAAATTCATTTCTCGTAGAAAGTTCTAAATTTTTATCGGTTATCAAAGCATATTTAACTTGCTTTGGGTCAAACATATCTAAAATTTCAAAATTAAATGTTTGTTTACTGTCTCTAAGTGGCTTTTTCCATTTAATTGGCTGCACTTTACTTAATTTAACATTTAGCATATCTTCTGATATACTTGGGAGGGTTGTTTTAACAAATTTATAAAGCTTCCCATTAGAAATATCATAGCCTCTTTCTTTTAGTTTTTCTATAAGATTAATCCTATTTTCTTTAGCATCGTCTCCATGAAATAAAGTTTTCATATATTCTTTATATTCATCGTAACATTTAAGTTCAGGATATTCGTCAATATCAGACCTGCTAACGGTGGTCTTTTTATATTTTTTATAATTCTTAACATCTTTAAGAACCACCACTTCATCATCTTCGTTAACTCCAATCTGACAAACTTTTTCTCTATCTTTTTCTGCTCTTTTAGTTAATTTATAGTCATTATACATTTTTAACTCTTTACGTTTTTCTTTATCGTCTTTTAATAAAATATACGATGCAATTATTTCTAATGTTTTACATACTTCCGTATTACTCCAACATAATTCATCAGTATTTATGTTTGTTTTACAAACACCTTCGTCCCAAATAACCTGCCAAAATAAATCACCATTAAACTGAACCCCATTTATTTCTTCTATATTTAATATTTTGTTCACTTGGTCAATTATCTCTTGACTTGTTTTAACACTTAAATCTATTTTATTTTGATAATCTTTAATTGATTTACCATCTATTTTACCTTTGAATGTGTAATTCGCTAACAATCTCTTTCCCACTTTCTGATTTTTCATTATCAGAATGTTGTCAACTCAGATATTTAATTTTTATTTACTCCCTACTATTAGTATATCCTTTTTTAAGAAAAATATTCATTTTTTTAAAATTTTTATTATTTTTTTTATTTTCGTTCATTTATCAAATATAATAAGGAAATAATTGACACGATTTGTTCTTTAAGAGAACAGATAAAGAATTATATATGTACTGTTCTTTAAGTATTTCTTATATATTTAGTATAATACATATTATATTTTTTTATTTAGGAAAAGGAAGAAAAAAGAAATTATTTTTTTAGTCTTGCGAAGATTATTCAATATAAAAGAATTAATTTATAAGGTAATATGTGTTTCAATTTAAAGGATAAAGAACGAGAAAAAGACCCCCAAAGGAATAATCGCTTCGCAAAAATATTAATATATTTATATATTAATATTTAATATATAAAAATATATATTAAATATATTATTGCCCTATTATTTGAAGTTCGATATATCTACTATTTGAAGTTCAACATACCCATTATTTGAAATAATACTAAGTTGGTGAATCCTTAATTATCGGACGTTAATTTTGTTTTCAATAATTTAATTTTTTTGACAGAGTTAGCTCGCAAATTCTTTCTGAATTGTATAAAAATTCCAAAAATGGATATACTAATAATATAGAGATAATTAAAAGAGAGGTGATTTGTTGAGTAAATATTTATCTAAAAAAGAGATAGATAATTGTTTAATAAATAAAGATTACGAAACTATAATTGCTAATTTCACTCCCCTAGTAGCGAGTATATCTAGTAATTTTTTTATAAACAATTATACTAAAGAGGACTTAATGGCAACAGGAATGTTAGGACTTATGGAAGCAATAAACAAAATAACTCTCTCTAAAGATATGAAGTCAATTTCTTACTTTTATAAAAGTATAGAAAATGAATTAATTAATGCTTTTAATAAGGAAAAGAAAAATGTTAAAGCACTTTCTTTAAATGGAGAACTTTTTAAAAATGACGAAAATGAATATTCTTTTGAAAATTTTATAAACGAAGAAGTAGATTTTGATAAAAATATAAGAATAAGCGAAACAAAAGATTTAATTAATAAATTGTTAAATACTTTATCGGAAGATAATAAGGTTCTAATAGAAAAAAGATATGGATTAAATGGATATAAACAATGTACGCAACAACAATTAGCGGATTCTTTAGGAATGAAAAGGAGTACATTAGCCATGAAAGAACGTAGAATAATGAAAGCTTTAAGAAAGGAGTTATTATATGAAATTTAAACTAAATATTCCTAGAAAAGGGGATATAAAAGTTCGTACTTGTTATAATATTTTTCCTAGAGTAATAAATGGCGATTTTGTATGGCTTGAAAGGACAAAAAATACTTATATATTTAAAGGCTATATGAACCTTAACCAATCTCCATTAGATTATTTTTTTAGTATATTATTCGGTTGGGAAGCTTATAAAGTTGATTTTATAGAAAGGAGTAAAGGAAATGGAAATAGTACAAATGGATAGAGGACAAGGTAAAACAATGTTTTTAATAAAAAAATCCGCAGAATCACAATGTCCTATAGTTTGTTATAGTGAAAAACAAGCGCAATTAATTAAAGAGAGAGCGGAAGAAATAGGTCTCGATATTCCTGATCCAATAAAATTAAAATTTCCAAATTACAAAGAATCTTTTAAAGGAAGAAAAATTGAAAATGGAATACTGATAGATGATGTAGACTATGTATTAGAGAGATTGTTTGGAAGCAAAATTAATATAGTTACAACATCTTGTGATGTATATACATATATGAATATTAATGAAAAAGTGAAGTGATAATATGAGTAAAGAGAAATGTTTATGTATTTTTGAGTATGATGGTAAAGGAAAAATAAATATTAATGAAATAAAAAATTTAACAAGTAAAGAGGTTTTTGAAAAAAAATTCGTTAACTATTGTGAAAATAAAAAATGTGATAGAATATGCCCTTTAGAAGTAAATATTAATTGTATAATGAATTTTTTATTTGATAATTATGATATAATACCAAAAGGGGTGATAAATAATGGATAAATTATTAAATATTTTTAGAGCTTTTGTAGAAGCAGAGGATTATTTAAAAACACACAATGGAATAGATGCTTCTATAACAATCTGTATAAGTAAAGAAGATAATGAAAGAATTATAACAGATAATTGGCAGCATGTCACAGATAAAGAATGTACGGAATTTTCTTTTGTATCTTCTTTTGAAGGAATTCCTGTTGAAGTTGATAAAACTTTAAAGGCTAGTGAATTTAAAATTAAAGTTAATTAAGGTGATTAAATGAAAGAATACTTATATCATTATGTTGTTGTAACAGAAGAAGAAGGTAAAACAAAATATGTAGATTTTTTTAAAGCAGAATCAGACGAGACAGCAAATATATTTATGAATTATCTTTTAGAAAATATTAAATTTGACGATGGTAGCGGAGAACTTAGAGCTGCAAATATTACAGATGCTTGGTATGAAAAAATTGAAACCGTAAGATGGAAAGGAAAAGAACATATTGTTTCAGTAACGGAGCGAATTAATGAGGAGTCCAAGGAGGCATAATTATGAGAGCAGTTTATGTGCAAGGATATGATAATTTACTCAAAGAATTGCAAGAAAACAATATACTAAAGGCAAATATAAACGATATGGTTGAAAATAATAGTACTTTACGAGCATTTTATGATAATAACAGATATATAGTTTTGAAAATGGAATATATAGATGACGAAGAAGATGATTTAGATAATATACATATTTTAAATGGTAATGATATTGAATTTTTAGATGATAAAGATTTATTTGATTAGATTGGAGAGAATGTTATATTGAATATAGGAATAATTGATGCTGATCTATTGGATAATGGTTCGCAACATCCTAATTTAGCATTAATGAAACTTAGTGGCTATTATAAAGATAAGAATGATATAACATTATTAGAGTCTTATGACGACATTCCTAAGTACGATAGAGTGTTTATTTCTAAAGTATTTGATTTTACTAATACTCCTGATTTATCAATATATGATAATATAGAGATTGGTGGAACTGGATTCTTTGGAATAAATGCTAAAGACCTTCCTTATGAAATAGAACATCATATGCCAGATTATCATTTATATGATAATTACATACAAAAAGAAATAAGTAGAGGAATTAGACCTTCTAAATTTAAAGATTATAAAGATGGCTCTATTGGGTTTCTTACTAGAGGTTGCTTTAGGAAATGTCCTTTTTGCATTAATAGAAAGTATGATAGAGCCTTTAAACATTCAGAGTTAGAAGAATTTTTAGATAAAGATAGGAAGTTTATTTACTTATGGGATGACAATTTTTTAGCTTATCCTAAATGGAAAGAAGAATTGGAAAAATTAAAAGCTACTAATAAATTTATAGAATTTAGACAAGGGTTAGATATACGGCTAATGACAGAGGAAAAAGCAGAAATTTTAACAACGATGAAATATCATCATGATTGGACATTCGCTTTTGATGATATAACAGATAAGAAGTTAATTGAAAATAAATTACGAATATGGCGCAAATATAATCAAAAACAAGCAAGATTATATGTTTTAGTTGCATATAAATCACAAGATGTAACAGATATAGCAGGAGCATTTGAGAGAATAAAGATATTAATGAAATATAATTGTGTACCATATATCATGAGATATAATGAATATAAGCGGTCCGAAATGAGGGGAATGTATATAACATTGGCTAGATGGTGTAATCAACCAAGCCTTTTTAAAAGAAAATCATTTAGGGAGTTCTGTGATTATACTGCATCTTCCTATAGATATTTAAAGAAATTTGAAAAAGAATACCCTAATATAGCTAAGAGGTATTTTGATTTAAAATTTGAAGATATAAGAATGTGTTAAAAGAAAGGAAGGTTATATTATGAGAAAAATACCAGTAATAATTGAAAAAGAGTTTCTAGGAGATAAAAACTGCGATTATCATGCTTTAATGGTA
Source organism: uncultured Candidatus Melainabacteria bacterium (assembly GCA_937898445.1). Lineage (GTDB taxonomy): Bacteria > Cyanobacteriota > Vampirovibrionia > Gastranaerophilales > Gastranaerophilaceae > Stercorousia. Next base: position 76,253 of record CALEJY010000250.1, read on the forward strand.
GCTTCTTATTTTGGAGTAAATGATTTAAAGAAAAGGAATATACTGATAGATAGTAAACACATAAAAAGTATAAAAGAGGACATAGAAAAGATCAGCAATAAGGCTTGGTTAACTACATATAAGTCTTTAGTTAAAATGTCTGTAGCATACAAAAAATTAGTTAAAGTAAAAAAGATAAAAAAAGAAAATACATACACAATTTCTTATAGTAATAAAAAAAATAAAGGTTATATTTTAGTAGATGACGACATTATTAAAATATTATTAAAAAACAGGGATTCTTCTACTATAAAAACTTATTTATTATTAAAGATGTTATGTAAAGATGAAGATAAAATAATTACTAGAAATTATATATGCGATAATATAGGTTTATCTTCAAAAAGCGCAGCTAACTTAGATAAAATAACAAAGATAACTGATTTTCTTCAAGAAAATAACTTGATTAAAAAAGTATACGTTAATAATAATGGGTGTACTAAAAATATAATGTATTCTATAGTGTAAAGGAGTGATAATGTGAGAGCTGTTTTTATAAGACATTTTTATAAAGATTTTAATCCCAGAGACCCATATAACAAATTTTGTACTCTTGTAGATGTTGATTTAAAAGAATTAGAAGAATATGCTACTAATAGTACTCCTTTATATAATGAATCCGAACATGGTGGTTATGGATGGATTGTACCTACAGACTCAAGATTATTATATAAGGATTGTTCTAAAGAGACATATACTTTTATGTATTTAAATGAAAATTATTATTTCATGATTGATAGATTTATAATAATATAAGGAGTGATAATATGAAATATAAAATTACGAGTGCTGCAAATTTTAGTTTAGATAATATGGAATCAATTCTTGGGAAAGGTGTATATTTATACAGTTTATCATTTAATGTTGACGGAAAGCAATATAAAATAAAAAATATATCTGATGATACTACTATTGGAGAGTTCTATAGAATGGCAATGAAGTTAGCTAGTAATCCTATTAATGGTGAGTACGAAATTGATGCAAGATATTTCAAGGAGGAAATGTAATATGTCTCATGGAAAATATGCAAAGTGTCCTTGTTGTGGTAAATTAGCTTTAGGTGAAAATAAAATAATAGAATTATTTGGGTATAGATTTAGACCTAATGGAAAGAGAGTTCCACAATCTTATTGTAGAGAATGTAGAACAGAGCAAATAAGGTTAAGAAATAAACTAAAAAGAGAAAAACAAAGAAGGAGAAAATAAACGATGATTTATATAATGTTTTATATGGTCGCTGTTTTTATTATAATTTATATAATTCTTTATTTGGTTTTAATGTATGTTGGAATAAAGGAATGGAATAAAGGTGTCTGTCCTAAATGTGGCAAACCTTGGGCATTTTATTATTCTAGTAATAATGGAGATGTTACTTATGTATGTGAGAAAGGACATATCTGTAATATTTCTAATAAGATAATTAATAGAATGTTTATGAAATCTAAAAAGGAGGATTAATAATGGATGTTTTAGTGCCTTATTATATAATGGGACTTATAATTTCTTATATAGTTTTATGTGTGATTTTTATAAGATTTGAAGAAAAAAAATGGAATCATGGTATATGCTCTAAATGTGGTAAGCCTTGGAGATATAAGTATTCCTCTCGTAAGGGAGGGCATGTGTACTATTGTAAGAACGGTCATTATATTAAAATTAAATATGGGTCAGATCAGGAGTGGTGATATGAAAAGAATAAAATATATGCGTGAAAGAAGAGCAAAGCATAAAGGTGGCTATGATGCTATGAGGAAAGAAACTAAACGTATACTTAAAAGATTAGGAATATATTAGGAGTAAAATATGGCGACACTAACGAATAACTTAAAGAAGCTAGAAGAGATTGAAGGAATTATACAAAGTATGAATAACACTATTCTTTTTGATGATTCAATATGTTCGATATGTGATACATCTATAACTACAAAAACAACAGTTAAAAGCAATTATTTTCTAGTAGCAGATAAGGTTAGAAAATTATTATTTAATTTAGAGAATCAACCTTGTGAAATATGTCTCTTTAATCAGGGGATAGGATTATGCTATGTGCATCAATTAAATGAGAAAGATGAATATAGTTGGGAAAAAAGAGTAGAGAATGAAGAATTATGGTTAGAAATAAATAACACAAATACTATAAAAATTATTAGAATATCAAATGTAAGATATCTTGATGGACTTGAAATATTATTAGATAATGATGTAGAAGAAGAAATAGAAGTCTCTTTAAATGAAATAGATATAATAAATAAAATTATAAATGGATTTTTGAGATAATATTTGAAAGGAAAGCTGAAAATGTTTTCCTTTATTTTTTTTGCCCTTTTTTATTTCCGTTTTAAAGTGCTTCAAATTTACTCTTAATATAAATGTTTAACTTATTGTAATTAGCTTCTCAAAATGGCATACAGAAGGTCATTTCTCAAAACACCAAAAATAAATATGCAAACCACCCCTCCCCTCCCTTTAATATCTTTTTTGTTGCTTTTATTGGTGTTTAAATATTCCATTATATACAATGTCTTATATTAATAAAGGATTATATCATTGTAATTAGTTATATTTGGAAACTGTATGTATTGGTTGTGTCTCTTTTCTTGTTGAATACATTTAATTGTAATTATTGGAATGTTAAGGGTTACATGAGGTGGATTTGGATGTTGGAGTGTTTGAGTGTTGGAATGTTGTTTGTTGTGGGGGAAATGGGTGTTTAAAAAAAATGGTGTTTGAATGTAGTGGCTAGACAGCTGAAAATGATTATCATTCGCAAGTATTATGTATCCTCCCCCCCTTAATGACTGATAATATAATACTTATCAGACGTTGTTAGTTGAGAATGATTATCAAATAATTATTTCCCTGTAAATAAAAAAATTATTATCAATATGATAATAAAAAAATCCATTCCAAAAAGGAATTAAGAAGCTCAAAAAATTATCATAATGATAACTATTAAATTTAAAAAAATATTTCCACGGAAATAAAAAAGCAATTATATTTCCCTCTTTTTTCCCTCCTTCTAAAAACTCACATATGAACAATTATTCACATATTCCATTAAAAAAAACGTCAACCATTCACCAACAAAAAGTTAACAAAAATGTAAAGCTACATATACACATATATTCATTTATTCATATGCGCATATATTCATATATTCATATACTATACTATTCCATAGTATGCTACTATGTATTATATAACATATATAATGCAATAAAACATACAATTAAATAGTGTAACACATATAACACATATAACCATATATATAGTACACTATATAACACTTGCATAACACATATAACTATATATAATATATATTATATATACTATTTAATAACTACATATACAATAGTATAACACATATAACGTATATATAACACTACATAACAAATACTATGCTATACTATATAACAAATATATATTAATTAATGTACTCTAATACATATATAATACATACTATATATTCCTGAAAATATTAATTGATAATCACTATCAAATTATAATGATAATGATAATTATTTTATATTAAGATAGATTATTAATAAGTTTATGGAATGATTATTATTATTAATTGAAAACGATTCTCATTTAGTCCTGATGCTTACAGTCAACTGAAAACGATTATTAGAATAGATATTAATTGAAAACGATTATCATAATTATAATTAGTTGATAACAATAATGATTTTAGATACTAATTGAAATACATTCTCAATTGCGTACCTGTTCTCACTTGGAGGCCATTCTCAATTGCTTACTGTATTCATAATCATTGTTGAATATTAATGGTTATTATTCTCAAACGAAAATGATTATCAATTGAAAACTATTCTCAATTCGAGGTCCGGTATCAGTTGAGAACCATTCTCACGCAGCCTCCTGATGCGTACAATTTACTCAAATTGTATTTCTGATACATAAGTATATAAATTGTATTTCATAAACAATATATATAAATTGTATTTCAAGTACATATATATCTATACTGTATTTCTGATACATAAGTATATAAATTGTATAGTGTATCCTATGCATATAAATTGCATAATAATTGCAAGTATCAATCACCAACTTGCATAAAATCCTTGTTGTTACTTGTTTATTTGCGTGTGCTTAATCTTATATAAGCGTTTATAAGCTAATTTAAAGCTTTTAAAACAAAGGTATAAATACAAGGCGAACTTTTTAAAAGCGCTTATACGGGCATATACAACGGTCGAATAGGGTCGAATAGGGTCGAATCTTGCGGTAGCACATACATTTCGAACTATATAATCCGTTATCGTTCACTATATAGTGAACGATAGACAAGTAATAACGGTTAATGTTATACAATAGGACGTACGAATTGATCAATCGTTATATTTCATACTTTATTTTTATTATAATCTTTTTAGTATTTTTACAACTGTATAGCAATTATTATATCATTAATCAATTGTAAAGTAAATATATAAAAAATAACTTACAAATATTTCTAAAAAAAATTCAATTATGCAAATTGATTTTTAAACTTAATAAAAATAAATGCTTTTAATGTTTTTATTTACTTTATTAAACATTTTTATATATATGTTTTAATAATTAATAAACTAATTGATTTATACTTTTTTTATTTAAGTTGATAACATTATTAAAAACTGATATAATTTAAGTATAATAAAACATAAGATAAAAGGAGGAAATTAAAAAATGAAAAAATTATTAAAAGGAATAAAAAAAGGAATGAAAGCAATAAAAGAAAATTTATTTGAATGTGTAATGGCAACTGGATTATTAACAGTATTAGGTATGGTTATATATATAGATATAGCGTTCGTAATAATCCCTAATATGTAGGAGGTTACAAAGTGGATAACCAAAAATTTATAAATCTAGTTGGTAAAATAGGAATAATATTAAACTTTATAGGATTGATTTTATATCAATTCATAGGTTAACAACATTATTAAAAAAGGAGGTTTTACATGAAATATCGTTATAAAGATTTATCTTTAGAACAACAAGAAAAACTTGATAAGTCAAGAATGGTCAATAAATATACAAGAACCTATCATTCAAAAAAAAGAAATAAATATATTATTAATCGTTGGAAAATTTTAGATACTTTAAATAATGGAAAAATATTAATTTATGAAGAAATAGGCGACCAACAAATTATAAAAATTGGCAGTCGCCAAAAATACAATATAGAAGGTTATAAAGCTAATTTAATTATTATCTATGATATCAACAAAAATCTTGTAATAACTTGTTATTATAAGGAGACAAATTTAAATATATCAAATTTAGGT